>JASHQK010000490.1 GCA_030039195.1 Candidatus Sulfotelmatobacter sp. | reverse complement strand
TGTGTCTCGTCTCTCAAAATCGCCGGTGCACGGGTGCCCCGTCCCTTGTCTCCACCGTTCGTTCCTCAAAGATTCGAGGGTGTCCCACTTCTCGCCGAAAATGTGCTGCGTATCAGGGCACGCATTTATGCGTGCCATAAGGTTCCCCACCTTAGTCCGCCTTCAGGCGCTGGCTTTAAATTTCACCCTTCTGCGGGATTTTGGCCCTTGTGTTGTGGGGCTTGGGGTGCCCCACTTCTCGCCGCTGTTGCGAGAAGTGGGAATAGCATATGCCCCGAACTCAGATTCCTCACACATACCCATTTCCCCGAAACCACTCCACGGCTCTTCGCAGCGCATCTTCCACCGGAACAATCTTCCATCCCAGCTCGCGTTCTGCCTTATATGAACTCGCAAACATCATTTTCTTTCCCATCCGCACCGTGTCGACCGTCGCGCGCGGCTCGCCATGCAACATTCGTCCCGTAATCATCTCCCCGAAAACGCCCGCCGCAAATGCAAACGCGTACGGCAGCTTGACCTTCGGCGAAGGCAGCCCCGTGATCTTCGCTAGCGTGTCGAGAATCTGCTTCAGCGTAAGATTCTCGCCGCCCAAAATGTAGCGCTCGCCCGATCGTCCTTTCTCGAGTGCCATCACATGACCGCGCGCGCACTCGCGCACATCGACCAGATTCAACCCCGTCTCCACATACGCCGGAAACTTCCGCTTCAGAAAATCCACCACGATCCGCCCCGTCGGCGTCGGCTTCACATCCTGCTCGCCCACCGGCGTCGTCGGATTCACCGTCACCACCTGCATCCCGCCCCGCCCCGCTTCCATCGCGATCTGCTCCGCCATGAACTTCGATCGCTTGTAGGGCCCGATCATGTCATCCAGAGAAACAGGAGAATCCTCATCCGCAGGCGTGCCATCCGCGGTGAATCCAATCGTCGCCACGCTCGACGTATACACCACGCGCCGCACGCCGTTCTTTCGCGCTGCTACCAGAATCGCTCGCGTTCCCTCCACGTTCGATTTGTACATCTCGTTGGGATCCCGTACCCACAGCCGATAGTCCGCCGCAACATGAAACACGACGTCGCAACCCGCCATCGCTTTTTCCAGCGACGTTGGATCGCGCAGATCACCGCTGGCCGTTTCCACCATGTTTCCGCGAGAAGCACCCGGAGAAAGTAGACCCTCGAGATTTTTCAGATTGCTTGTGGGACGAACCAAAAGGCGCAACTCTGCGCCCTGATCGGCGAGAACACCCGCGACGTGACAGCCGAGAAATCCGGTAGCACCAGTAACGAATGCACGCATTCAGCACTCAGCATTCAGCACTCAGAGGAAGTTGTCAATGGACGTGTGTGGCCCCGAATTCGTCCGGGCTCGCGCAGAGCGTGGCGAGTGAGTACGCGCATTGAGAGCAGGAATAATTGCTTGGCCCGCACTTTGAAACCTTCACGGGGCAGCCGCGCAGCGGCGGAATGTGAAAGCCCGGCACGAAGTGCCGGGAGAAAACATGAAAAATGAGTCAGAGCCCCGTTAGGGACGACACGCATATGCTAGCTGCTCATGCCAATTGCTAACTGCTGCCGTTCCGCTCCATCACCTTCTGATACGTTGTCAGCGCCAGCAGCGGGAAATACTCCCGATAGAGGTGGTACATCAGGTAGAACACGCGCGGAAAGCCTGTTCCTGTGAAGTACTTTTCATCCCACGATCCATCCGGCTTCTGCGTGCGCAGCAGATACGCAATGCCGCGCGCCACCGAATCGCTGCGCGTATCGTTCGCCGCCAGCAATCCCAGAATCGCCCATGCCGTTTGCGATGCCGTGCTCTCGCCCTGCCCGCGCAAGCTCGGATCATCATAGGAACCGACCGTCTCGCCCCAGCCGCCGTCGGCATTCTGCACCATGCGCAGCCACTCTGCTCCCTGCTGAATGCAAGGTTCGTGCAGATCCATGCCAATCGCTTCCAAGCCGCGCAGCACGAGAGCGGTGCCGTAGATGTAATTCACACCCCACCGGCCGAACCAGCTTCCGTCGGGCTCTTGCTCTTTTCGGATGAATTTGATCGCTCGCTTCACCGCGCGGTGATGCTTGTCGTAGCCGTAGGTCGCCAGCATTTCCAGAATTCTTCCGGTAATGTCGACCGTCGCGGGATCGAGCATGGCGTTGTGATCGGCAAACGGAATGTGCTGGAAGATCATCTCGTCGTTGTCTTTGTCGAACGACGCCCAGCCGCCGTTCTTGCACTGCATCGAGAAAATCCAGTCGATCGCGCGCTGCACCGACTCGCGTTGATAGCGCCCATTGGGATGCTCCACGCGGCTCAATCCCAGACACACCATCGCGCTATCATCCACGTCAGGATAAAACTCGTTGTTGAATTCGAAGTACCATCCGCCGGGCTGGCCCTTTTTGTTCTTCACCTTCCAGTCGCCGGCATTGCGCACCTGCTTCTGCAGGAGCCAGTCGGCGCACTTGACCATCCGCGGATCATCGGCCGGTACACCTGCCTCGCCCAGCGCAAACAGCGCGTACGCCGTATCCCACACCGGAGACATGCAGGGCTGCATGCGGAACGTGTCCTCTTCTTCGATGCCCAATTTTTCGAATTCATCGAGCGCGCGAATCACCTGCGGATCGTCCATGGAATATCCGAGGCAGCGCAGGGCAATGATCGCGTTCATCATGGAGGGATAGATCGCGCCCAGGCCATCACTCATCTCGAAGCGCGCCAGCATCCACTTCTCGGCGCTTTTGATTGCGATCGAACGCAGCGGTCGCACGTGCACGCGTTCAAACCAATGGGTGATGCGATCGATGACGAGAAAGAAATTCCGCCAGGAAATCAGCTGGTTTGTCCAGGGCAGATGCATGCGAGATTTCTGCATGCCGCCGACAAACAACTCCTCCACGCCCATTTCGCGCGGAATTTTCTTGAAGGGCTTCTTCGCATAGCAGATGGACAGCGGAACTAGAATCGCACGCGACCACGACGAAATTTCGTAGATATTGAACCAGAACCAGTTGGGGAATAGCACGATCTCGGGAGGAACGGCCGGAACTGCATCGTAATCGTACTGCCCGAAGAAGCACAGATAGATCTTGGTAAATGTATTGACTTTGGTGACGCTGCCCAATTCCAGAATTTTCTTGCGCGCCCGCACCAGC
>JASHQK010000489.1 GCA_030039195.1 Candidatus Sulfotelmatobacter sp. | reverse complement strand
ATGCCCCGCGAAGCTCTCGTCGATTCCCGGCAGGAAATTTTGCGCACGGCGGCGCGCCTCTTCCAGCAGCGCGGATACGACGCCACTTCGATGAATGATGTAGCCGGCGCGCTGAAACTCAGCAAAGGCGGCCTCTACCATCATTTTCAGAGCAAAGACGAGATTCTGTTTGAGATCATGAATCACGCCATGGAGATTACCGAGGAGCGCGTGCTCGGGCCAGTGCGCGGCATTGCCGATCCGGAGGAGCGTTTGCGTGCGCTGATCCGGAGGCATATTGAAGTCGTGCTCAGCCCGCAAGACCGTGAGATTACAGTGATGCTGCATGAGAATCATCCGCTGCAGCCGGCACTGCGCAAGCGCATCAACGTGCGCAAAAAAGATTATGTGCATTTCGTCGAAGGGCTGGTGGCCGAGGTGCAGCGGGCGCGTCATGCCAAAGGAAGCATCACGCCGCGGGCGGCGGCGTTCGCGCTGCTCGGCATGATCAACTGGATCTACCAGTGGTACAAGCCTGAGGGCGCGTTGCAAGCGAACAGTCTGATTCCGCAGTTCACCGATCTGTTCCTGGGAGGGATTCTGGCGTGAAGACGTTTTTCGCTACGCTGACGGAAGTGGATGGGCAACGCACGCGAAGCGGCAAGACTTATGGCGAGTTTCTGCGCGTCCCTTCGATGAGCGCGGGCCTGTACGTGTTGGCCGCTGGTGCAGAGGATACCCAGCGTCCGCATCATGAGGATGAAATGTATTTTGTGGTGCGGGGACGGGCGCGTTTTCGCGCGGGGGGAGAGGACAGGGAAGTTTCGGCGGGAAGCGTGCTGTTTGTGGCGGCAGAAGTCGAGCACCGGTTTTACGGGATTCAGGAAGAGTTGACTGCTCTGGTGTTTTTTGCTCCGGCGGAAAGCTAGCCGACTCATGTAAGGACAGCCGCCCACGGCTGTCCAGCGGAGCGAAGCTCCGCAGCCGGTAAACTCTCAGCTCCCGCCTGCCGCCAACTGGCCACCATGCGCGGGTACCCGCTTGGGAGGCACCCAGTACAATTCATCCTTGATGGCGCCTTTGTCGGTGAATCCGCGGCGCTTGAGGATTGCTTTGCTGTTTTCGATCATGTCGGGATGTCCGCAGAGGTAGGCGATCGTGTTGCTCGGCTCGAGTTCCCAATGATCGGCGTATTTGCGCAGGATGTCGTCGGCGCGGCCAATCTCGCCCGGCCAGTCTGCATGATCCCAGGGACGGCTGACTGTAGGCACGTACTTGAACCAGGGCAGCTCGATATCGAATTTCGTCAATTCCTCTCTGTAACCGAATTCCCACGGCCGGCTCGCGCCATTCAATAGATAAAGCTGATGCGCGCCGTCGAAGCGGCCTTCGTGCCAGTCTTTATAGAGAGTACGCACGTAGCTGACGAAGGGAGCGACGCCAGTGACGGTGCAGATCAGCAGGTGGTGAGTGCGTCCGTTGTGCAGTTCGAGAGAGAAACGGCCTTTCGGGACTTTGCGCATCAGCACTTCGTCGCCGACCTGCAGCTTGTGGAGCAGGGGAGTGAGAGCGCCTTGCGGAACGAGTTCGAAGAAAAATTCGACTTCCTCTTCATGAGGCGCAGAAACGATCGAGTACGGCCGAGGGATGAGTTTGCCGTCGTGTTCGAGAGCAAGCGTGGCGTATTGGCCGGGAGTGAAGTTGAACTCGCCGCCGGTGCGGACGCGGAACATCCAGAGGTCGGGACCGAAATCCACGCGTTTGCTCACGCGGGCGTGGAAATACTTCTCGTCGGAGATGACGAATTCCTTCGGCCGAAGTGTTTCGACGGGATTCATGGTGGCTTTCTTGTTGTTTTGATTCGCGCCCTGGGCTGCCGATGCAGTCGATGATTCCGACCGAAGGGTCGTATGAGTGAGACAGGGTTTTGATCCTATCGGGAAAGTGGGCGGTTTGGGAAGCCTCTACGTGGATCGATTTTGCGAATGAGTCAGATCGATTTTCGCGATGCTTGAGCCCCTGAAGGTCTCAGGGCCGAAGCCTAATTCTTTGTGGGGCGGTTGACACGGCCCTAAAGGGCCGCTCTTCCACCTGGAACCCATCAGGAAAGGCCGCTGATTTATGGCAGCGCTGCCGGCGCGTCTTGGATTTCGGCTATGGGCGCGGCTTTCAGCTGATCGAGCTCGGATTCGAGCTTTCGCCACTGTTTCGGATGGCGCCTGGTGGCCAGCGGCGCATCCGGATTCGAATAATAAGTGACGATGTTCTCCCGCAGCTGCGGCGAAACATCTTTGAATTGATTCTTCGCTAAATCCCCAACCAGCCGGGCGTAGGTCTGATCGGCGAGGGCGTACTCGCCGGGGCGCGTCTCGTAGCCGGTATCGAAATCCTTGTTTTCGAGATGAAGCGTGCCTTGTGCCGCCTCGCTCAGGAATTGCTGGTAGTCGCGCACGGTTTCGTCAATGCTTTTCACGAACATGTCCTCGGCGGGCTGCGGAGGGACCTTGAAGCTCAGCGCGCTGAACGGCCCGCGCTTGGGAATGATCTTCAGAACGATGGCGAGCAGGCGGGTTCCGAATCCCGGGCGGCGATAGGTTCGGCCCCACTCACGCTCGTAATCGGCGCGAGAAAGGTAATAAAGGTATTTCTTCTTTGCGCGATCGGGCTTGTCGGGGACAATCTCTTTAGTGCGGGCCAGCAGCGCGACGCGCGTCATCTGCGGAATGACCTGGCTCACAGCGTGGCGAAAGCTCCCGATTGCCAGATCTTCGTCGTGAATCACATCTTTGAACTCGATTCCATAGACTTTCGGAAACGTGCGCTCAAGGAGGCTCTGGGAAATTTCGAATCCAATGAAGTCGTGAAACGAGTCGGAGGTGTAGTGGTTCTTCGCGACCTCGGTCATGTCGAAGCCGAACTCGGCGCGGATGTGGGATTTCGGCGAATCTTCGTAAGTGACCACGTCGCCATACTTCTTGTGCAACTCAGGAAATTCCATAGCCACCGCGCGATTGATGGCGGGATGCCCGTCATTGTCGGCAGCGTAATGCGCGAGCGCGCCAAGCGCGAAGGCATATTCATTCGCGTTCTGCGCCTCCAGAATCATCGCGGCGACGAAATCGCCGCTGCGAACGTAGTGCGTGAGATTGCTGAAATACTTGTTGCCGAAGGGATAGTAGCCCATGTCCTGAATGAGCGATCCGCCGTAGGCGTAAGCGTGAGCCTGACGGATCTGGTCGGGCGTGAGACCTGGATATCGCGCCTCGACCATCGGCCGGATGCGATCTTGCCAGAGCAGGTCGACAATCTGCTCATGGGTCAGCACGGAGTAAGCCCCGCTCACTTGCGAGAGGATGGGGAGGATCGCAAGGCTGAGCAGGGCTTTCCGACGAATCGGCATACGTTTATTTGCTGAGAACCAAAACAACGAAAGTGTCGGGAACGATCGATCGGTACGGATGCGGATTCTCGGCCGTCGGCGCGGGTGGCGGGCCGAATTGCGCTGTCACGGTGTAGACCTTGTGCGTTTTGGTATCGAGCGCCATGGTGCGCGCGCCGCGCTGAGTCGGAACATTTTCGACTACGGTGAACCTATCGGGCGATTCCTCCTTGATTACGGTGAGCACGCCTTCGCCACAAGAAGCGAAAGCCAAGCCAGTTCCAGGATCGTAGCGAGTCGCGTCTACGCCTTCGCCGATCGCAGGCGTGGCGAGCACTTTGCCGCTATCGGCGTCGACCACGGCCATCATTTTGTTATCGCATCCCGCGAACAAACGGCGGTGTTCGCGATCGATGGAAAGTCCGCTGGGCTCGGTGCAGGGCGAAAGCGGCCAGGTGGCTTTGATTTCCAGCTTGTTGGGATCGATGGCGGTCAATTCACTTTTGTCTTCGATATTGACGAAGATCTCGCCTTTGCCGTCGCTGGCGGCGAATTCGGGTTTGCCGTCGAGTTTAATCATGCCCAGAACTTTGCCTGTTGCTGCATCGATCGCCGTTGAATCGTGGCTGCGTCCGTTGAAAGTGAAGACGCGCTTGCTCGCCGGATCGTAAATGATCGCGTCGGGATTCTCGCCGCCGACCTTTACTTTGTTGCTGGTGGCGAGCGTTTTGATGTCGAAAATACTGACGGTGCCCTCGCGGCCGTTGCTGGTGAAGCCGCGGCCAAATTCGGGAGCGAGAGCGATGCCGTGTACGCCCGGCGTGTCGGCAATGTCGCCAACGGTCTTGCCGGTATCCGAATCGATGACGATGACGTGCGTGCCACGAGAGATATAGAGGCGGTGCATGTCGGGATCAGCGAGCAGGTAATCCCAGCCGCCCTCACCGCCGACCTTGTAGGTCGTGATTACGTGATATCCGGGGCCGGAAGCCGCCGAAGCATAGCCCGCCAGCATCAGGGTGACCAGGAATACAGACAGATTAAGTTTCGTCCACATAATCTCTCCTTGTGTTAGTTCCCACTGCGATTGCGGCGCGGCGGGCAGTCGAAGAAAGGTTCGTGGAATCTGCTCCAGCCGCCGGACCGGAACCGAAGTAACTTTACCGCATTTTGAGGGCGAACCTAGACTCGGAATGGTATGGACGTTTCGCAGGGATTTTCTGAAAACATCGGCTTTGCGGCAAATGCCGCGCCAGCAGCCGATAAGCGGCTTCAGCCCACACCCGATTGGGGCACTCTTGGTCCGACCTCAGATGTACCCAGTGCCCAATCTGCCGCCACTATCGATGCGAAGGACCGCATTCGCCTGGCCATGCTGCTGGCTTTAGGCATTGGCATGTTGACGGCGCTGCTGGCTGGCAGCCTAGGCAGGCCGCGGGCGAGAGCCGGTCGCGGTTTCTCTCGCTATGGCGCTGCAGACGTTGGAAACATCGAGCGGCTTCAACCGCAAATGCAGGCAGAAAAACTGCTGGAACTCGCGGTGGGAAATTCTGAGGGCGCGGTCGATCAGATTTCGTCGCGCGTCGATGGCTGGCAAGGAAAGCTGGTCTGGAATTCCCAGATGGCATCTCTGACCACGGCAGCACTGAATTCGAACGATGTACGCGTGCGCGAGTCAGGCATTGAGGTGGAATTGGCGGCTTACGGTTTGCGCAAGAATTCAGCATCACTCAAATATCTGCTGTCCACCGCGGAATCGTCGGATCACGCGCAGAGAATCTGGGCCCTGTGGGCGCTGGGATTGATGGCCAATCGCGGAGTTGAGCCGGCGCGCGTGCAACAGGTTTTGCGGGCGCATTTGAATGATGCGGACGCAGACTCGCGGCGCTGGGCGGTCGACGGATTGGCGCTGGTTGGCGGCGATGCGACGATTCCGCTGCTACTTGGTGCGATGCATGACGATTCTTCTCCGACCGTCCGCGAAGAAGCCGCCTGTGCGATCGCGCAATCAGGTATGTTTACGCGCGACGAGCGGATGAGCGCGGTTCCGCAACTGCTGAATTACACGAACGATCCGTCGCTCGATGCGCAGACGCACGGCTGGGCGTTTCAGGCGCTTGGAGATATCACGGGCCAGCATTTGCCCAATGATCCTGCGGCGTGGAGAAACTGGTACGAAAATAGAAATTGATTGTGTAGGGGCGGACGCATTCGTCCGCCCCGAGCTAAGCGAGCGTCAGCGTCTGCCCCTCGACACCGCCTACGTTACCTTCGCAGCCGTACAACACCTTCCGTAATCTTAAGGAAACACTTACCCCTGTGCGATAGTCAGATTGGCCAAGTGGACAGCCACCGCCGCAAATTCCAGACCGCCCGCAAATAAAGCGCCAGCCAGAGCCAGCGCCGCGCGGAACTCGAAGGAAGGTCCCCAATGCTTCAGTCGTCCGAGAATTCGTTCCAGAAATTCAACGCACCGGCTTCAAATCCCAACACGTACAACCCGATGAAGAACGTCACGGCCCCGGTCGATCAGGCCACCATCGGACGCACGCTGGTCATCAAGGGCGAGATCAGCGGGTCGGAAGCGCTCTACATCGATGGCCGCATTGAAGGCAAAATCACCATGCCGGAAAGCCGCGTCACCATTGGTCGCAACGGCAAGGTCGACGCCAGCGTTCAAGCGCGCGAAGTGGTTGTGATGGGCAAGGTGAACGGAAATATACAGTGCAGCGACCGCGTGGATATCCGCGCCGAAGGCTCGGTCACGGGCGACATTTCCACGGTACGGATCAGCGTGGAGGATGGCGCGGCGTTGAAGGGCGGCATTCAGGTGCACGCCGAACCGAAGGCGCAGTCGCAAGCGCAAGCTCAGACGCAGACGAAATCCCCCGAGCCGCCGAAAGCTCTGGCCGCGACGGCGAGCGCGTAACTGGCTCGTCGATAGTGAGAAACAAGAAAGGGCACGCGTGTGCGTGCCCTTTTTTTTTCGTTTGAACGCGGCCGTGCGCGCCATTCGGGAAGTGTAGGCCCGGACGCATTCGTCCGGGCAGGCGAGCACATCTCGCCTGCGAGATCGGCAATGATCCTACTTCTCTCCCGGCTTGAATTCCAGAGCAGCGGAGTTCATGCAATAGCGCAGGCCGGTGGGTGCGGGACCGTCTTCGAAGACGTGGCCCAGGTGGGCGTCGCAGCGGGCGCACCGGACTTCCGTCCGCACCATGCCATAGCTCGAATCCCGATGCTCGACCACTCCGCCATCCTCGGTGGGCTTGAAGAAACTCGGCCAGCCAGTGCCGGAGTTGAACTTCGTCTCGGAATCGAACAGCGGCGCTCCGCAGCAAACGCATTGGTACATCCCCTGCTCGTGATTGTTCCAATACTTGCCGGTGAAAGCGCACTCGGTGCCCGCCTCGCGCGTCACGTGATACTGCTCGGGCGTGAGCTGCTTGCGCCACTCGGCTTCGGATTTCGCAATTTTCTCTGCAGTTTTTTCGGCCATTGGATCGGCTCCCATTCTCAAACTATTTTGGCACTCATTGGATGTTCGGGAGCGGGAAAAGTAACATCCCTCTTGCCGCCGTTGTCATCCTGAGCCGCGAGTTTTGTGGCGAAGGACCTGTGCAATCCCCCGGGCAGAATGCAGAGGCCCCTTCGACAGGTTCAGGGCAGGCTCTTCGGCGTGCACAGAACGCGCGCCTCAGGACGACAATCTGATGAAGTGCCGGGCAGAATTCCTACGCCAGTTCTTCCCCCACCTTCCGGTATTTGCCCTTGAAGAACAGCAGCGGGTCGCCGTTGTTCACCACCACATCTTCCACTTCGGCTATGAAAATCGTGTG
>JASHQK010000488.1 GCA_030039195.1 Candidatus Sulfotelmatobacter sp. | reverse complement strand
GGCATGGTCATCAAAGACGGTGCCAAGATGTCGAAGAGTCTTGGCAACGTCGTGTCGCCGGACGAGATGGTGGCCCGTTATGGCGCCGATGCGGCCCGTCTCTACAGCCTTTTCGCCGCGCCTCCCGATCGTGACCTCGACTGGCAGGATTCCGGCATCGAAGGCATTCAGAGGTTCTTGGGACGGGTGTACAGATTCTTCATCCGAAACACGCGGACCGGAGCGGGCAGGGATGCAGCTTCCGCGGAATTGGGTCCCGAAGCGCGCTCGATCCAGCGCAAGCTTCATCAAACGATCAAGCGCGTGAGCGACGACTTTCAGGGGCGCTGGCATTTCAACACATGCATCTCGGCAATCATGGAGCTGGTGAACGCGCTGTATGCGGCGGAAGATGCGATCGCGAGCAATGCAATTCCCAAGCCTTTCCTCGCAGAAGTGCAGCGCAGCCTTGTTCTCCTGCTCGCCCCATTCGCTCCCTATCTCGCGCACGAACTTTGGGAGATGCTCGGAGAAACTTCCGATCTCTTAACGGCTCCGTGGCCGAAGTACGATGCTGAGTTGGCGAAGGAAGAAGAGCTTGAGATTCCTGTGCAGGTTAACGGTAAGCTGCGTAGCCGCGTTGTCGTGCCAGCCGACGCCACCGAGGATTTCGTTCTTAAGTGCGCGGTCGCAGACGAAAAGGTTCAGGCGACGATTGCCGGGAAGCAGATAGTCAAGAAAATCCACGTTCCCGGCAAAATGGTCAATCTCGTTGTGAAATAAGAAACCGCTGGGATTGAGCTAACCGGAGCGGGCCAATGGCCCGCTCTCTGCTCTCAGCTAGCTGGCTGCCCCGGAAAGCACCAGCGCATCTTTGCGATTGCCAAAATCTATCTCCTGGATGCGGTTCTGGTGATTGGGCAGCGTTTGTAACGTCACGGCATTATAAGCAGGACGATTGGCAAGCGGCTTTAGTTCTGCTTTTGCTGTCGCAACCGTCTTGCCGTGCTGCATGACCGCTACGTTCACGGTTCCGTTGTTGGTGCCTGTCCACTCTGCTTTGTAATGGCCGGGCTGCAGCTGGGTTGAACCCAGGCTCGCCGCCTGTGCCAAGTCGAATGATCCTTCATTCTTTGTTTTGGCCAATGCGACGGTCGAAAAAGTAAGCGCAAATGCGCACACAAATGCCAATAATTCCACTTTTCGCATCACTATTACTCCCCTTAAGTTTTCTTTTTTCGTGCTTGTCCATATGGATGCGTGCCATTAGCCTCCAAGTTGCACGTTGTATCGTGATGCGATAGATAAAAGACTTGAGGGAATTCCGGGCTTAGATGTTCAGCCTGATGATTTGGTCCTTACCTGACGAAAAATGGCTTCGCTTGCGTTATCCTCAATTGCGTGCCTGACATCTCGCCCACTGTAGAGGGATTTCGCCTCGCGTTTCGCCGGCCTGCGTTGTCGTTGGCAGAAGTTGTGTGGCGTTGGAGTGTAGGAGCGACCGCAGCTGCACTTTTTCTTTTCGGGTTATTCGAATATTTCAATACGCTTCCAGTCACGGATGGCGAGATTCTTCTACTGCGGACGAAACAGCCAATCCTTGTTGCCCAGGCGATTGCGCAGCTCCTGCACGGCAGCGGGAGTCGCGCCCTCACCGCTGCCCTGTTCGCGCTCCTCGCCATTGCGCTGTTTTGGATGGTGGCAGCATCCTTGGGCCGAATGGCGATCGTGCCCTGCTTGTTGGACTATTTTCACGCACGGATTGATTCCGCTTCTATCGGCTCGCTCGCCAAGCATGAGACTTCGGCGGCGGGCAAGGTCTCGACGCCTGCGTTCCGGTATCTGTTTCGCCTGAATTTTCTGCGCGTAGTCGTAGCTGTTGCCGGGTTTTCGGGATTCGTGGGAGCGGGCATTCTCGCATCTTTCACATCATCCACGGCCGATCCCATTCCGGGGTTAGCCTTCCTCGTATTTCTGTCCTTCGCAGCGTTTGTGTGCCTCGCGTGGTGGTTTCTGAACTGGTTTCTGTCGCTCGCAGCATTGTTTGTGGTTCGCGATTGTGAAGACGCGCTCGGTGCGATTTCTGCCGCGGTTTCTCTTTGCCGCGAACGTACGGAGGCTGTGTTTGCCGTCAGTCTCTGGACCGCGCTCAGTCACCTTGTCGTATTCGTGGCGGCTACGTCGCTTGTGTTTCTGCCGCTCGGATTATCTGGAATGTTACCCGGGCAGATCCTTGCACTCGCTCTGGTTCTTATCACGCTGGTGTATTTTGCCATGGTGGACTGGGTCTCCATGGCGCGGCTGGCGGGGTATGCTTGCATTGCTGAGTTGCCCGATGCTCCGCCGGTGCCCGTGTCGCCATCGGTCGCTCCGACCACGCCGGCGGGGTCCGTGGCCCCGCTTGCCGCATTCAAAGGCGGCATCGATCGGGACGAACTGATTATGAGTGACATTCCGAACCTCGCACGAGAACCGGGCGTGTAGTTTTCCGGAGAGGCGGTGGCGCCGACATCGAAATCGTAAACAGCATTGTCTTTACACGCTCTCGCTGAATCTGAGAAACTCATCGGTGGTGAACCCAGGGCGCAGAAAGCAAGTCTCCTCCAGTCAATCTTCTGTCAGACAGCCGTTCCTCGACCAGTCGATTGTCATCCTTGATTTCGGAGCGCAGTATACGCAGCTGATTGCGCGCCGCATCCGCGAACAGAGTGTTTTCTCGGTCGTCCTGCCTTGCACAGCCACGCTGGATGAAGTCAAGAGTTATCGTCCGGTAGGCATCGTGCTCTCCGGAGCACCGTGGTCGGTTTACGACAAAGACGCTCCGCCCGCTGATGTGCATGTCTTCGATCTAGGCCTCCCTATACTCGGCATCTGCTATGGGCTGCAGTTCATGGTGCACACGCTGGGAGGAAAAGTTCGTCCTGCCGAGAAACGTGAGTACGGGCATGCGGAAATCGACATTGTTTCCGATTCCGTCCTATTCCAGGGATTAGCAAAGAAACTTGCGGTCTGGATGTCGCACGGAGACGAAGCGCTGGAGTTGCCGCCCGGCTTCGAGTTGATGGCGAAAACACATTATGCCGTCGCCGGCATTCAGAACGTTGCCAAAAAATGGTATGCCGTGCAGTTTCACCCCGAGGTGCATCACACACCGCAGGGCACGAAAATTCTGAGGAATTTCGTTTTTGAAATTTGCCACGCGCAGCCGACGTGGACTCCGCAGCATTTCATCGATACGACAATCGCACAGATCAAGCAGCAGGTCGGCAGCGGACGCGCCATTTGCGCACTCTCGGGCGGAGTCGATTCCTCCGTCGCCGCCGTGCTGGTTGACCGCGCGCTGCGCGATGAGCGAGGCAAGTCCCGTCTGACCTGCGTCTTCGTAAATAACGGCGTTCTGCGAAAAAACGAATTCGAGAAAGTGCAGAAGACCTTGCGCGATAAGCTCGGCCTCCACCTCGATGCCGTGGATGCGTCCGATCGATTCCTCGCCAAACTTCGAGACGTAAGCGATCCCGAGAAGAAACGCAAGATCATCGGCAACGAATTCATTAAAGTTTTTGAGCGGGAAGCCCACCGTATCGAAAAGACTGAAGGCAAGGTCAAATGGCTTGTTCAGGGAACGCTTTATCCCGATGTGATCGAATCGCGGTCAGTGCGCGGGCCTTCGCAGGTCATCAAATCGCACCACAATGTCGGCGGCCTGCCCGAGAAGATGAAGCTCAAGCTGATTGAGCCGCTGAAAGATCTCTTCAAAGATGAAGTCCGCAAGATCGGCCGCGATCTGGGCATACCTGAAGAAATCCTGCAACGGCAGCCGTTCCCCGGTCCGGGATTGGCGGTCCGCATTCTCGGCGAAGTGACGCGGGAAAGACTGACGCTCTTGCGCGAGTGCGACGACATTGTCGTCAGCGAAATCAAAGAAGCCGGGCTATACTCCAAAATCTGGCAGTCTTTCGCGGTGCTCTTGCCGGTGATGTCGGTCGGCGTCATGGGCGACCACCGAACCTATGCCTACACGTGTGCAGTTCGGGCGGTAAGTTCCGAAGATGGAATGACAGCCGATTGGGTGCAGTTGCCGTACGAAGTCCTGAAGCTGATCTCCACGCGAATTGTGAACGAAGTGAAAGGCGTAAACCGTGTGGTCTACGATGTCACGTCGAAGCCGCCCGGCACGATTGAATGGGAATAAAAGGTCCGGCCCAGCACCCCAGTTCAGACTTTTTCGCAGTCTCACAGACAGAAGAGATTACGCATCAGGCTTCATCCCGGTGCACCGTTTCCATCGAGAATGCAGGCACGCAGATCGCGATGTATTCGGCCCCGCCCGGCGCTGGAGTCGAGTAGCGCACCCACTCTCCTGCGTGGGCGATCACGGCTTGTCCGGCGTGGACATCGAGCGAGCCTTGCTTGTGATCGACACGTAGCACTCCTTTCAGCACGATCGTGAATTCGTCAAATTCCGGGGTCTGTCCGGGTTCGACCCAACCCTCGGGACTGCGCATCTGCGCCACGCTGGCAGCCGAGGTCCGAGAATTCACATGGCCGATGTATTCATCAATCAGCTTCGGCTTGTTTCCAGCGGCTTGAATGCGAGTTGGCTGCGTGATCAGAGTCGGCATGCGTCGCTTCGTTGAACAGAGTCTGCTTATTGTACCGGCGCCAGGATCGCATCGAGCCGGTCAGGCACGGACTCGACCCTTTCCAGGTGCGGGTAGCGCAGTCCGCCGTGGTAGTCCACGTTTACGGTCAGGAACTCGTTTTCGCGCTTCAGCAGCAGCTTGATCGGCGCAGCATTCTTCTCGGCGAAGAGAATCGCTTCGCGCAGATTGGCCACGCTAAAAGCATGATCGTTTACGGCTTCCAGCTCCATCTCTGGTGTCACCCCGGCCTTGAACGCCGGACTGTCCCAGACCACATTTGTAATCATTCCGCGTGCGCCGTTTCCATCCCCGTTCGGTCCCCCTTCGCCACTCACGGTGAATCCAATCGAAGTAGAGAAACCGGTTCCGCGGGATTGATCCATGTGCTTCATCCAATCGGGCTCGTTGTCGTTGTAAACCAAACGATAACCGCCCCGCGTAATGCCATTCTCCGGAACTTGCGGTTCAACCTGATAAACCCGCGTTTGGAAGAATTCCGCCCAGTCGTAGGGCTGCACAGTATTGAGAGCCTTGACCAAGTCTTCCAACGTGTAAGTAACGGTGACATAGCTTCTGTTGTCGATTCCGTAAAACAGTTTGGCGAAATCATCCAGGGATTTCTGTCCGTTGCTGAGCTCGCGGATTTTCGTATCCGCATCCAGCCAGACGAGGTCCGATTCTGGATAGTAGTCGAAGGAACGCTGCCAGCTTGGCCAGAACTCCGGGGCACTAAAATGAGCGGAGATGATTGGCTGATTGGTTGTGTCGTCCAGGGAACGCCAGGTGCGTCCCGGACTGATTTCGAAACTCGCGGCAATGCCTGCGATCTCATCCCGAGCTTGCTCCAGCGTGCGCATTCCCGAACGCGCCGTCAAAACATTGCCGTAATAGTCGGTCAAGCCTTCGTAGACCCACAGAAGTGAGTTCCGCATCGGTTCGTTGAAGTTCGCGGTCCACAGGTCGGCCGGGCGGCGAAATTTGCCGTTCCAGGAATGCGTGTATTCATGCGGCAGAAGCGCGCGGCCAGACACCCCCGCGGCCCAATCGGTGAAGTAATTCGCTCGCGTCCCATCTTCACTCGACTGATGATGTTCGAGTCCCTTGCCCCCGACCGTGTCGCTCAGCGAAAACAGAAAGTCATAGTGATCGTAGTGATGCGAATTGAAAAGCTTCTGCGCCTGAATCACAAGATTTTTGTGAAACTGAAGTTCCTCGGGCGTGATCTCGAGTTGCTCCGGCTTATCGGCGAAAACGTCCAGGTAAACAGGATTGTCTGCGCCCGTCGACAAATCCACACGCTTGTAGTTGATGCCCGCATACAACGGGGAATCGATGAGCGTGTTCAGCGGCACGTCTTTGAACTGCACCAGATTTCCACTCTGCGATTTCACGTCCAGGGCAGTGGCAAACTTCCATCCCTCCGGAAGCGTCAACTCGGGAGCAAATTGAATCCGCCGCGCGAAGTATCCCGCCGGATAGAGAAGCACACTATTCCACGTGAGGTCGGCGATTCTGGTCGAAATACGTCCTTGCTGCGGCCGCAGCGGAGCAAGATATTGAAAGTTAAGGTCGAGCGCACTGGCAGCCTTCGGCACATCAACGTGGAATGCCCACATATTCACCGGATCGCGGAGCCATGGAATGCGCTCGCCATTGGCCTTGACTACGAGTCCGGCCAGATTTCCCACCGGATTCGAGGGCGAGTGATTGCCGGGCAGCCACTGCGGATAGAGCAGAATCATCTCCCCAGGCTTCACGGGAATCGTCTCGTGCACGTTCAGCACCCGATCATTCACGTTCGTCAGATCGACGCCGAGCGAGATCGTGCCCGCATAAGGCTGGTCGAGAGGCGCAGAAACCGGCGGAGGAAGTGGCACCGGCTGCGGATCGGCTGACTTCTGGCCAAACGCACGCGCAGTTAGTACAATGCAGAAAATCGCGAGCGCGGCTGCACTCAGGCGAACGCAGAAGAATCGGCGTGGCATAAAGGTCTCATTAGCTCCGAGAGCCTGTATACCACATTCGACCGAGTGGTAGCCGATTTCCCCGGTGGTGATTTTCGTATTCCAAGTCCCGCGTAGCCGAATGCGACAAGCAGATCTCGCAGATTTCTCCTGAAAATGCCCAGCCGTTTTTTCCCCGAGCGGCGCTGGACGCTTGGACTAAGCCGCGGGCTGTACTTAGCGCGTGGCTTATGGGGCCGATCCTGCAACTAACCTCTGGGGAGCAATCAATGAAACCTTTTTCATTTTCGCGGAATCTATCCAGAAGAGCATGGAGGTGACCTATTCATCCTCTTAAGCGTTGTGCAAGGTCGGTCGTCGCCTTTTGTACGTTATGGGCAGCTGTTTTTCTTCTGCCAGGCCCTCAGGTCCTGAGCGCACAAGATCAATCGACGCCGCCCAGCGATCAAGCTGCTCCGCCCAATGACCAGGCAGCGCCGCCGGATCAGCAGGCTGCTCCTGAGGATCAAAACGCTCCCCCTGCGGACCAGGCTCCGTACGCCAAGCTGTCAAAAGAGCAACTCGGCCGGCTGGTCGCTCCCATCGCGCTCTATCCTGACGCGCTGGTGGCCCAGATTCTCACCGCTTCGACATTCCCCTCGGAAGTCGTCGACGCCCAGAATTGGCTGAAGGCGCACCCCGGCTTGAGTGCGGATGACCTTGCCAAGCAAGTGGACGCTCAATCCTGGGATCCGAGCGTGAAGGCGCTGGTGCAGTATCCCTCCGTTCTGCAAAATTTGTCGTCGAATTTGGGATGGACTTCGGAACTCGGCGATGCCTATTACAACCAGCGCGAGGACGTGATGAAAGCCGTCCAGGAGATGAGGAAGAAAGCGAAGAAGGCGGGAAATCTGAATTCGAGTCAGCAGGAAAATGTACAGGACCAGGATGGAGACATCACGATCGAACCGACAAATCCGCAGGTCGTGTATGTTCCCGCCTATGATCCGTGGGCCGTTTACGGGTATCCCATTGCGCCCTGGCCCTACTGGGTCGATGTGCCCGGAATATGGTGGGGTGGACCGGGGCTCTACTTCGGAATCGGATTTCCTATCGCTCCGTTTATTGGCTTTGGCTGGGGATGGGGTGGCTGGGGACTGGATTGGCATCACTGGGGAGTCTTCTATCACGGTGGGCCTTATTTTGCGCGCGGCCCGGCGTTTTTTGATCGTGGCCGATATTACGGAGGTCATTCGGACTTTGGGCGCCCCGGTTCCTATCGAGGATACATGGGACCAAGCAATGGCTATCGCGGATACCAGGCGCCGAATGGAGGTGGACTTCGCTCCGGGCCGTTCACTGGCGCTGACCACGGCGGCGGTGTGACGCGCGGCTTTTCGGCGCGCGGGCAGGGCAGCTTTGGCGGCTTCCAGGGTGGAGGATTTGGGGGTGGTGGTTTCCATGGCGGCGGTGGTGGGCGCAGATAAATAATCGCAACCCCAACAACTTTGCGAGGAAGGTACGAGCATGCCAGACAGGTCAGCACGATTTTTGAAATTCAACGTACGCGCGATAGCTTCAGCGATTTGCGTTGGTGGGATCGCTCTCACATCTCTGACAGCGATTGCTCAGCAGGCAGCGCCCGCGAAAAATTCTCCTTCGCCCGTCGCCCAGCAGCCACAAGGGAAGGCATTCCGCACGCCGGCCAGCGCGGCTGCGGCACTGTATGCGGCAGCGCGCCGCGACGATGAGAACGAACTGCTGGTGATTTTCGGCCCGGGCGCAAAGGATCTGGTTATCTGGACGGACGATCCGAACGAGCGCGCCGAGCAGCGCAAGATGTTTGCCGACAAGTACGACCAGATGCACCGTCTCGTAAAAGAGCCTGACAACACCGTGGCACTTTATGTGGGCTCCGAGAACTGGCCGACTCCGATTCCCATTGTCGAATACAAGGGCAAATGGTATTTCGACACGGAATTGGGCAAGCAGGAA
>JASHQK010000487.1 GCA_030039195.1 Candidatus Sulfotelmatobacter sp. | reverse complement strand
AGGAAGTCCGTTCGCAAAATGGGACCCGTTTGATAGAGCGGGTTGAGGACTCCTTTCGTGCATTACATGAGACTTGGCAGGAGTTGCGGTAATTCGCGAGCGGCAGCGTGTTGCCTCAGCACACAACGCCTAAACATCTGACCAGAGAGCTTCGAGATCCAGCCGGCGGGGGTCGAGCTGTCGGTAACCGGCGAGATTGGCCGGGTGGCTCTAGACGCGGATGAGGGCGGTGGGGCTACCACATGGAAGAGGAGAATTGGCCTGTCGAAGTGCGCATCGATGAGTGAACAGGCTGCAATTTGCCCACGGCTGGCTATGTGTCAGCCAGCCGGGGAAAAAGGCTGGAAAGAGGGTCGAGTGCACCATTACAGTGAGTGAGACCCTTCCGAGTTGTCGGGGGCGGCGAGAAAGGGCGCCATTTCCGGCGGTTGAAGCGGCGCCAACGGCGCCGGCGTGAAAGTCCCATCGGCGGGGACGCGGTACAGACTCTACATCAGATTCTAAATGGGCGCGATCACCGATACAGCGGGTCTTTGCAGTTATTTGCTTCGGAGAATTCGCTTGGCACTCGCTCCTGTCCCCATATCTTTCGTCCGGCACGCTTCGGGCACTGCAAGAAATGCCTGTTCCGCTCCTTGAAGTATTGATCGATTGCATCTTTAGCAGCGTCGGCGGAAGGGTAATCGCTATTGTGGATGATCCCCTTAGCCATGCCGCTGAAGACGGACTCTATTACGTTGAGGAACTGTGCGCCAGCAGGCAGGGGCGCTGTCTTCACGATCGGGAAGCCGTTTTGGGCCGCGTGCTGGTTGATCTCTTCCAGATGTGAAAACAGCTTTTTCGATATGTGCCATGAGGCGGCGTCCCACGAGAGGTAGATCGTCCGGCAATCGTGGTATTCGGCGCGCAACAGGTCCGCCATCTTGATCATCTCATCGGTGTTCTTTTTCAAGGAGTAAAAGTGGGTTATTTGGTTTCTGGATAGTTCGAGCGCGGCCGTCAGGATTAGCCAGCCCTTCGACTTCTGGTATTGGGGGACCACATAGTTCTCACCGGGGCCAACCCGCTTGCTTCCGCCCTTTCTCTTAATCGCAAACGGGCCATATTCGTCGATGGAAAAGAAGGCCTCATCCTTTCTCAGGCCAGAAAGGATTTGCTTGATGATGTCCACCTTCGCGTGGTACTCGGGATCGTTGCTGGTGAGTACAATCTTGGCCTTCCGCCATTTGAATCCAGCCTTCTTGATAAGGGTACGTATACGCTGTTTCGATGTGCGATGACCACTCTCAGCCATAATTCGGTGAAGATCATTCATCCTCCAGGATGTGCGGTTAATCCGGTGAGCAGACGGAGGAGAGTGAAGCAGCGAAAACAGGAGTTGCTCGCGCTCTGGATCATCTTTCGGCTTGGTCGCCTTCGCCGGCGACAGGGCATCAAGGCCGCCGCTTGTAAAGCAGTTAGAATAGCGGGCGACCGTTTTACGCGACATCTGAAGGCACCGAGCGATGGCGGTTGTGCGTATTCCCCTCAGGCTGCCCAGAACGGCCAGAGCTTTCTTGCGATCCCGCAATTGGCCGCTTTTAATCAGCCCCAGGAGACTGGACGCCGGGCCACTTGGAAACTCCCTTTCAATCACTCGCAGCGAGGCGTCACTATGCAGCACTTCCATCATCCAGGCTGCTGCGGTCTGAGAAAACGCCTTCCCCGCTACATCCAACTCAACCCTTCGGGTCCGCACGTACGCCCGTACGGTCGATTCCCCGATATCGCATGCGGGCATCTTGACTTGCAGCAGCTCCCAGATTTGATGCGCAGTGTGGCGTTGGTTGAACGCGGCCTTTAAGTCGTTTTCCAGGATCATGTCGACAAACGGAATGGCCAAGGCCATTTTCGGCCGACCTCTTGGCGTCGCTTTGCGCTTCGGCGGCACAGCATTCTTAAGCGCCGCTCGCACGGTCCGACGATGCACCTTGTATTTGGTGGCAACGCCACGGATGGTCCCTACCCCGTGCTCATACTCCCGCCGAAGTCGTTTGTAAAGTTGCATTCCGCCTCCAACATCTGCGCTGGCCGGTGGCAGCCGATGTTTGTTGTCCTCAGAAGTTGATGCCATTCCAGACTTCTGAGGATCCGCCTTGAACCCCAACCGTCGCTGCCCCTACCGCCAGCAAGCTTTCCAACCCTCACCTTACCGACTCCACCAGGGCGTTTGCAGCCAAGCCGAGTGCCAGCGGCACCGGCGCGCGGAATACCATCGGCAAAAGATCCGAACTGATCCGTTGTACGCGCAAGTAGTCCGCGACAGCAGGAGACAGTGGCAGGCCGAGCACGCTGATTATCAGAAGGCATATTGGCAAACACACCCCGAGGCTGCGGAGCAAAACCGCACCCGGCAGCGCCAACGGGATCGGCAGCGCCGCGTCACCAATCTTGTAAAGAACAACCTAGCTCTGGACCTAAAGCGTTCCGCCGCAGAGGTTTGGCTTGTTGGGTCTGAAGCGGCCAGTCTTGTGAAGAACAACGTAGCTTTTTCCGAAGTCCTGGTTTTCCAAAGGGTTGCATCCTCCGTGCCGGAGTCTTGTAAAGAACAACCTCCTGGCCCCGGCGACGTTCTGCCCGTATAAATGAGGATCTGCCGATGCTCACGCCGGAACAGATCAACAACATTCACCGCCTGCACTGGGTCGAGAAACAGTCAGTGCGGAAGATCGCCCGACAGCTCCATCTGGGGCGCCGCACCATTGCCAAGTACCTGATCACGCCGGCTCCGCCGGCAGTGCATCGGGACCGCAGCAGCAAGCTCGACTCCTTCAAGCCGGCCATCGCAGAACTACTCGAACAGAATTCCACCCTTAGCGTGGCTCTGATCGAGCAACGGCTCCGAGCGCAAGGTTTCGATGGCGGCATGACTATCGTGAAGGATTACGTGCGCACGCTGCGCAAAAGCACTGCCGCCCGACGAGCCTATGTTCGCATGGAACCGGCGCCCGGCGACCGCTTCGACATCGATTGGGGCCACTTCGGCGCTTTGGATTATGCCGGCACACCGCGCAAGCTTTACGCCTTTTGCCTAGTGGAATGCCACAGCCGCAAGCTCTACGTCGAGTTCACCCATAGCCAAAGCTTCGAAACGTTCGTGCGTTGTCACCTGCATGCCTTCGCGGCGATGGCCGGCATCGCTCGCGAGCTTTGGTACGACAATCTCGCAACGGCCGTGGCTGAGCACGATGGCAACCTCGTTCGATTCCATCCTCGCTTCCTGGCTTTCGCTCGTGAAAATGGCTTCTTCCCGCGTGCCTGTCACGTAGCGGCGGCCTGGGAAAAAGGAAAGATCGAACGCGCTATCGGTTATCTTCGGCGCAACTTCTGGCCGTTGCGCACGTTCACCGATCTGGCGGACGTGAATCGCCAGGTGCGCCAGTGGCTGGAAGAAGTCGCCAATCGCCGGCAGCATCGGGAAACCGGACAGTCTCCAGAAGAGCGTTTTCGTGTGGAGGCCTTGCGATCTCTACCGGCGCTCAACTCGGATTACCGGGATACCGCGGAGGTCGTTGTCCACAAGGATCTGCGCCTGCACTTCGACGGTAATCGCTACTGTGTGCCGCCACGCTACGTCGGCCGCAAGATCACCGTCAAAGCCGACTCGTCCTCTGTCACAATATACGATCAGCATCACGAGATCGTGAGGTACGCCCGCTGCTGGCAGCGGGGACAGACTTTTGGTGTTGAGCGATTCCAGAAAGAACTCCTGGCTCAACGCGCAGCAGCCGATCGCTCCGCTGCGCAACAGCGCCTGGTAGTGCTGCTCGGACCGGCTGCCGAAGATTACTTGCGCCGGTTGGCGGAAACGGACCGGTCCCTCGCCCGGCAAGTCCGCGAACTGCTTCTACTGGTTCGCGAATACGGTGCCGAGGCAGTCGCCGCGGCGCTGGAGAAGGCTCATGCCGCCCGTGCGTTCGGCGCCGACTACATCGCAAATATCCTGCGCCAGCAAGAATCCCGGCGCGAGGTCCAGCCGCCTCTCCGGCTCAAAGATCCCGAACTCAATCAACTGGCCACCGATCCACTCTCGCTGGCCGAATACGACGCTTTCATTCTTCGTTCCCGAAAGGACTCCCGTGACGCCACTTCACACGAAACTGAACCAGCTCAGCCTGACGACGATGAGCCACCAACTGGATCAGACGATCTCTGATGCCGCCAGCAGGAATCTCAGCTTTCCGCAGACGCTGGAATCACTCGCCGACCTCGAACTGGAAGCTCGCAATGCCAGGTCCATCGAGCGGCGGTTCCGCTTGTCGCGGCTACAGGCGCAGCACTCGATTGACAGCTTCAACTTCAAACACCACAAGAGCCGAGTCGAACTGAAGACTCGTATCCTGCGACTGTTGGACCTAGACTTCCTCCAGAAAGGAACCAGCGCAATCTTCATCGGCAATCCGGGTGTGGGCAAAACGTTTTTGGCCAAGATCGTCGGCTGGAAGGCCTGCAAGGCGAATCAGCGTGTGCTCTTCACTACCGCCATGGACATGCTCAATCACCTGCTCGCTTCTCAGGTGGATCACTCGCTCATCCGGAGGCTGAAGATCTACACCGAGCCGACGCTGCTCATCTGTGACGAACTTGGGTATTTATCCCTGGATCAGCAGACCTCCAACCTCTTCTACCAGGTCATCTCCACCCGCCACAGTCACAAGCGTTCAACAATCATTACGACGAACACTGCCTTCTCCGAGTGGGGAAACATCCTCTACAACACCACGATTGCCACCGCGATCGCGGACCGGCTCGTAGAGAACTCCGAAATCTTCCTCCTCGCCGGTGACAGCGTTCGTAAAGCGAATAAGAACCCGAATCCGCCGGCCGAGTAGGCTGCCGGCAACAAGCAAGCGCCGCGCTGTGGTGATATCCCGGGCCGGAGGAGTCCGCCGGGTAACCCCTCAACGGCGCTGACGATGGGGCGGGAGCCATTCTGGTTCCCGCTCCTGCTCCCACAGATGTTCAACTTCAGCGCCAATCATCTAC
>JASHQK010000486.1 GCA_030039195.1 Candidatus Sulfotelmatobacter sp. | reverse complement strand
CTCTTGCTTTCCGGCAAGAAAAGCCTCAACGTCGTCAAGGCCATCCATCATCTGCTCGAATTGCGTTTTCATGCTACCTCCCGAGGCCTCGAAAGTACTGTCGGCTCGCTTCCTTAGCGTATTGCGCTCTGCCATCGACAGGTTTTCTTTCTCATTCTTCGGAAAAACCGTGATGAGAAAAACCGGAAATCTTTCGTTGCGCCAGATATACACCACTCGCGCTCCGCCACTTTTCCCCATTCCTTTGCGCGCAACCCTGACTTTTCGAAATCCGCCCGTTCCGCGGATTAGGTCTCCACATTCAGGGTCAGCTGCAACCAGTGCCACGATGTCCGCACGCTCCTCCTCGCTAAAGAGCTTGTTGGCAATCGCGAGGTAAGTAGGCGTCTCGACAACCGTCTGCACAATTTCTTTTGTACTCCATTGGACACCACACGTCAAGGGAAATGTATGCCATTGGACACCATGTCGGGGAGCGACCTGTTCCGTGACAGGGAACTCAGGGTCCGTAACTAATTGAAAGCAAAGGGTACGGATGGCTCCCTGAGCCCCCTAGAACACCCTCGGAAACGCTTATCGAACCCTTAACGAACCCTCGGCCAGTGCCCTAGCGGTCAGTGCCGCCGAACGGCACAATCCCGCGCGGCGATTTCCAGGCCTCGTAAGGCGCTGATGTTTTGAAATACCCACCGACCATTCCACCTGCGTCTTCCGATGGAATCGAAGGTAAGGGTACACTCCATGGAGGGAATTGCCGAGCATTACATCGGCACCTCCGTTTCGCTCGCGGGCATCATCCTGAACCCGTCAGTACCCCTAGCCGCCTGAAAATGCAGACCTACTTCGGCGGATGCCCAAGAGCCTACAATATGATCCGGGAAGCGATGCCCCTCTGGTGATGCGGCGAAGTTTTCATCAGGGTAATGGTACCCAGCCAATGACACTCGACCAAGCCGACACGTCGGCTTCACCTTCAGCGGGGATTGACATCAAGAGATTTGTTAGCTCGCGGTGTGCGGTAGCACCCATCACTACCAGTATCAGCCTTCCTGCCCCATCCCCTTCGACAGGTTTGAATCACCGTTGGGACGAAATTAGGAGAGCATTTCACGCCCACGCTCTACGCTGAATCTTCGCCGAGTTCTACGATGATTGAGTCAGCAGACGATCAGGACGAGCTTCCCGCCGCAAAACGCTGCCTTCGCACAGGATTAACTCATCAGAAGGCGCCAATCGAGAGGGCACGAACTACGAAAAACCAATCTTCTCTGTTCTGTCCATTCATTGACTGGCAGTTCCGCCAGTTGTTCTCGGCCTGCCTTTGCGGTACCCGTCGAGTATCTCTCACCCTTCGCGGAGGCGTCATGGCTGCTCGACCCCAACCCACACCCCAGCCACATCATGAGAAGACCGATCCAACCGGAACTCCGGAAACATCGGTGAAGCAGAAAGTTTTGCAGATGATTCGAACCGTTTCGAAGGCGCCGGCCAACCGAGAGCGCCTGCATGCAGTTATGAAGAAACGATGGTTGCGGATTGCGGGAATTGCCGTTGCGGTCTTTCTCGTACTATTGATCACGCTGCCATTTCTGATCAACGTAAACAGCTTCCGCCCGAAGATCGAGTCGGAAGCGAGCGCTGCCTTGGGACGGCAAGTTACGCTAGGCAACCTGAGCTTATCCATCCTTTCGGGTAGCGTGGATGCCGAAAACATTGCGATCGGCGATGATCCTGCCTTCAGCAAGTCACCCTTTGTGACCGCAAAATCATTAAAGGTGGGCATCGAACTGATGCCATTGATTTTTTCTAAGCAGCTTAACGTTACTGATATCACGCTGGACGCACCTCAAATCACACTGCTGAGAACAGCTAACGGAAAGTGGAACTTCTCCAGCGTCGGTGGTCCTTCTGCGCAGAAGACGCCGCAGGCAACGAAATCTGGCGGAGGGGCGCCTCCGACTTTCTCAATAGCAGAGCTGAATGTAAAGCATGGAAAGCTGATAGTCGGAAAAGCGAGTTCTAGGACCAAGCCGGTGATTTATGACGACGTAAACATTTCTGTCAAGAATTTTTCCTTCACCGCACAATCCCCGTTTGAACTCACAGCGAAACTGCCGGGCAGCGGCGATGTGAACATTTCGGGAAAGGCTGGCCCCATTAATGCCGAGGATGCCGCGAAGACTCCATTGGCAATGACAATAAAGGTCGACAACATGAACATCGAGGCCCTTGGAATCATCGACCCTGCTGCTGGTATTGGGGGATTAGCAAGTTTTGAGGGGACTCTGAGCTCCGACGGCAGTCGGGCCAAAGCTGTCGGTCTGTTCACCGGAAGCAAACTAAGATTCTCACCCAAAGGCACGCCTGCACCGAAGACGGTAGCCATCAAGCACACGGTGGATCTAGATCTTGACAAGCAGTTGGGAACCATCTCCCAAGGTGACGTTGCCATCGGCACTGCGCAAGCACATCTCACGGGAACCTTTCAAACCGAGGGCGAAGAAGAAATGGTCCACCTGAAACTTAATGCGCCGAACATG
>JASHQK010000485.1 GCA_030039195.1 Candidatus Sulfotelmatobacter sp. | reverse complement strand
GAGGAACGTTGGTCTGCGCCGCCGGACTCGCAGCAACTCCGCCAACGGGTGTCAGCCAGATTACGGCGTTGGAGGCATCCTTCATCTTGCGCCCGTTGCGTAGCAGTGCGACATGCGCTTTCACTTCCGTCTGCTGAGCCAATGAAGGCAGGCCGCACGCCGCCAGGACCGTGACAATCAGGGTCGCATAAATGCTTTTCATCAGAACAACACTCCCACAGCAAGATTCAGCTGGTTGGTAACGCTGCTGGTGTCGTAGAAGGGATACGTTCTCAGCCGGCGGAATTCGGTCGCCAGGATCAGATCGGAGCGCGGGCGGAAGATTACGTTGCCAAACGCACCGCGGTTGCGGCCGAGAATGGGAGGGTAATTGGTTTGATCGGTAGCGAAGCCAAGCACATCGCTGCTGAACACGTCGTCCTGGGCGATCACAGCATTCATCTCAATTCTGGGCGTGACCTGCCACTTGAATTGCGTCCAGCCTCCGGCGGAATCGACTCCGCGGATCGGCGTGGCGTAATACTCGGAAGACGGCCCATAAAGCACCGTCTGCCCGATTCCCGCCCCCAGCCCGCCGGCCGCGCGCCCGCGATAAAACTCTCCCGAAAGCGTGAAGCGCGCGGTGATAGGAATCTGCCAATCGCCCATACCCGCCCAGCCATCGATATGTTGGCCGTACCAGTTCTGTCGCGAGTAATAACCGGCAGCGCCCAAGCTGATTTCGCGTCCGAAAATCTGACTCGACCACGAAGTGCGCGCGGCATAAGCGGGCTGGCCCGACTGCTCGCCGGCGGTGGGATAGCGATAGAACGTATCGGGCGGCGTCTGCCAGGTCAGATTGTCGAGAATTCCCGCCTGTAGCGTGAACTTCTGGGTGTCCGAGACGTTGAATCGATGTTCAACTCGTAATTGCGGAATCCAACCCCACAGATTTCCGGCATACGCGAATGCCGGCGTCGCGAGGGAAGCAAAAGAGGTCGGAGAGAGCGGCGAAATGAAAAGCGAGTCTTGCCCTGCGACGACGGAGGTATTGGCCCAGTCGAATCGCGCGCTCGCCGTCCGAAGCCGCGCGATGCCGAATTCGACTCCATTTGGAGTGGAAGGAAATCCTCCAGCAAAGTCCATGTGAACGTTGGCCGAGGTTTTGGCGCCGAGCAGGGTTGGGCCGAAGACTTCCAGACCAATTTCCGACTGGCGGAGGGATGCGCCGAACCCCGACTGCGGAGCGCCAAGTGAAGGGACCGCGTAGTCGGGAAAATCGAAATTGTCGGACAGACCGTGGTTCCGGAAAGCATTCATCAGCACGATTCCCGACAAACGCACATGATATTTACTGGCCGCCTCCACTTTCGTCTGATACTGCTCGTTAATTTTGTCGTTGAGCAGAGCCTGGGTCTCTTCTAGTTTGTCGACTCGGGCCGGGATGCTCTGGGAACCTAGCGGCGGCGCGGATGAAGCCGATGCGGCCTGATTCTGCGCAGGAGGGGATGGTGAACTCAGCTTCTCCAAAACGGCCTGCGTCTTTTGCAATTGTTCGCGAAGCTGCTTCATCTCGGCGCGGGAGGCTTCATTTTCCTGGCGCAATTCCTCCACCATGGCGCGCAGTTCCTGCACCTGGCCGGCAAGATTTGCTCCGTCTGTTGTTTGTACTGGCGCCTGCCCGCTCACGGACTGCGCCACGGCCAGAGCTCCTGGCAGGGTCAGACAAGCGAGTACAAAGCAACGCGACCGCACCCGGATGGAATGTTCTGCCATGAGATCCTCCCGTCTCGCGATTTGCTTACTGCGAATTCCCCAGGTTATTTAGTCGGGCCGCGGGGTCCTTTGCGATCCCGTGCGCGTCCGCAGTCGTGTGCCGACCATCCACGCCAGCTGTGTGCAACGCCCGCGGCTCGGAAATCGGCAAAACGATTCTGAAAATTGTCTTCCCTTGCCTGCGTTCCATCTCAATTCTGCCGTTGTGATCGTGGACAATTTTCTGCACCACTGTAAGGCCCAGCCCGGTGCCATTTTCCTTGCCATAACTCACGAACGGCTGGAAAAGGCGATCGCGGATGGGAACAGCGATTCCCGGCCCGTTGTCGCTGACTTCGATGACCGTCCCTTCCGGCGTTTCGCCGACTTCGATCCCGACTCTTCCGTCCGACTCAGGTGCGGCATCGCACGCGTTCAAGACCAGATTGTAGATTGCACGTTCCAGCTTGCGGCTGTCGAACCACGCCATTCCTGAACCATGGAAAGATTCCTCGATGTATATCCGCTGATGCCTCGGATGGGTGCGCACGGCATGGATGACTCGGCGCACGGGCTCACGCACGCTTCCATAGGAAGGATTCAGCGACTCGCGCGTGCGGGC
Source organism: Candidatus Sulfotelmatobacter sp. (assembly GCA_030039195.1). GTDB lineage: Bacteria > Acidobacteriota > Terriglobia > Terriglobales > Acidobacteriaceae > Sulfotelmatobacter. Next base: position 1,651 of record JASHQK010000485.1, on the reverse strand, counting down.
AAATTCGAGCAGCGAATCGATAAGATCGGTCATGCGATTCACGCCGGCTCGTATCTCCTGGTAGAGCTCTTCTTTCTGCTCGCGGGAAAGCCCACTCTCGCAAAGGAACTCCGCATTGGCGGTAATGGCGGAAAGAGAGTGCCGCAGATCGTGGGAGATGGAGCTGGCCATGCGTCCGATCGTCGCCAACTGTTCGGCTTCCAGCAGATCACGCTGCGTTTTGAGCAGACTCGTCCGCATGCGATCGAACGCGCCCGTAAGTTCGGCCACTTCGTCATTGCCACGCGAATCAAGAGGATGATGAAAGTCGCCGTGTTCCAGCGCACGAACGCCCCCAACCAGATCGGCCAGCGGCCGGGTAAACGTGTGAGAAAGGAAAAATACCAGCACGCTGCCGGTCAGCACCGCCGCAAGTCCCAGTGCCAGAAGCAATCGATTCAGACTGCTGAGAAACTGGCTCTCCTTGTCGTACGAGCCGAGCACGGTCAGCCTGACCGGCGTGGCCTGCATGGCAGACAGCTCCACCGATGCGGCCAAATAACGCTCCGTCCCCAACTGGACAGTGGCTGGGGCGGATTGAGATGGAGCAGACACAAGCGCCCCCAGTTCTCTACTGGAAGCTTGTGCTTCTGCCAGCGTAGTGGCAAGGATTTCCCCGTTATAGGAAAACGCGACCTGGCTCGCGGCCACGTTGCTGATTTCACGGGCCAGCTTGGCATCGATTTCATCACCGACTATAAGAAAGCCGAGCAGCGAGCCGTCGGTGCGAGAGCCGAAGTAAATCGGCTGAATGAACGTCTGGTAAAGGTGATGTCCGCCGTACCACCAGCGGTTTGCATCCTCATCCTGCAACATTCTCATCAAGTATGTCTGGGCTGTCTCGCGCGTAAACCCTGAAGCTTTCGTATGCAGGGCCACTATGACGCCACGACGGTCCGCCAATGCCAGCAGGTCGCTGGAAGCGAGTTGCCACAAATCCTGCGAGGCATCCTGAATGGTCACAGGATCATGGGTTGTCATCAGAGCGCGCGTGATCGGCAAATCTGCCAGGAGATCCGCGAGCCGCGTGAGCAGGGACTCGCGCTCGTGTTGGAAATTCTGAAAGGTCTGGACGGAATTCTGCAGCCCTTCCGCAATGTTCTCGCGGACTCTCTGCTCCACCATGCGCCGAACCAGCAGCAGGCTGGTGGTGGTCAGGCCGGCCGTGATGACCAGCATAGACAGGAGAAATCGTGTTCGCAGGCGCAACGAGGGGACCATGCCCCGGCTCGCAGACGATTTCACCGCTTGACCGGATTCAGGATGGTCTTCCAAAGACTCAGCCTACGAATTTGTAGCCGACCCCATGCACGGTGCGGAAATGAACCGGATTGGCGGGATCACGCTCCAGTTTCTGCCGGAGCTTGAGAATGTGATTATCCACCGTCCGTGTCGACGGGTAATTCTGATATCCCCAAACCTCGTTGAGCAACTCGTCGCGGCTGATGACGCGCTCCGCATTCTGTAACAGGAATTGCAGCGTCTTGAACTCCTGGGCGGTCAGGGTAATGAGTTTGCCGTCGCGTTTCACTTCCATGCGAGCCACGTCAACGGTGACATTATCGAAACTCAGCAGCGTCTGCTTGGCAGCTGGTGCGTTGTGCCGCAGTGC
>JASHQK010000484.1 GCA_030039195.1 Candidatus Sulfotelmatobacter sp. | reverse complement strand
TCCCGGCGAGAAGGTTCCCGTCGATGGGGTCGTCGTCGAAGGGCGCAGCTCGGTCGACGAATCGATGATCACCGGCGAATCGATTTCGGTTGAGAAATCGCCCGAATCGAAGGTCATCGGCGCCACCATCAACGGCACCGGGTCGTTTGTTATGCGCGCCGAGCGTGTCGGAGCGGACACCTTGCTAGCGCGCATCGTCCAACTTGTCGGACAAGCTCAACGCAGCCGCGCTCCCATCCAGCGGCTTGCCGATCGCGTCTCTGCCTGGTTTGTGCCAGCGGTCGTGGCCGTTTCCGTCATCACCTTTGCCGCCTGGTTGCTGCTTGGTCCCCAGCCGCGGCTCGCGCATGCTCTGGTCAATGCCGTCGCGGTGCTCATCATCGCCTGCCCGTGTGCCCTTGGCCTTGCCACACCCATGGCGATCATGGTCGGCACCGGTCGCGGAGCCCATGCCGGTGTGTTAATCAAGAACGCCGAAGCGCTCGAAATTCTCGAAAAAGTCGACACGCTGGTGGTCGACAAAACCGGCACGCTAACCGAAGGCAAGCCGCGGGTCACCAGCATGTCAGATCGTCTGTCGAAAGATCCGGAACTGTTGCGTCTTGCCGCCAGCCTGGAGTCCGGCAGCGAACATCCATTGGCGAACGCGATTGTCGAGGCGGCCGCCGAAAAGCGACTCAAGCTTTCTCGTCCGCAGGAATTTCAGTCCATCACCGGGAAGGGAATCGCCGGCACTGTCGACGGCCACAAGGTTGCCGTGGGCAGCGTGCGGATGATGGTTGAGCTGGGAATCGTGCAAAAGCCCGAGGTGATTTCCGGAACCTATCCCGGCGACACGATCTTGTGCGTCGCGGTTGACGGCCACTATGTCGGCCTATTGGGCATTGCGGATCAGCTCAAGGCCTCGACTGCGGAGACAGTACAGGCACTGAAAAAGCGTGGCGTTCGCGTGCTCATGCTCACTGGCGACAACCGCATCACGGCCTTGCGAATTGCGAGCACTGCAGGGATAGACGAATTCGAGGCGGAAGTTCTGCCCGAGCGCAAGTCAGAAGCGGTCCGCAAATTGCAGCAGCAGGGAAGAGTGGTGGCCATGGCCGGTGACGGCATCAATGACGCGCCGGCGCTCGCTCAAGCCGACGTCGGCATCGCCATGGGAACCGGAACCGATGTAGCCATGGAGAGCGGCGGCGTCACGCTCGTTAAGGGAGATCTCACCGGCATTCTGCGCGCGCGCAAGCTCAGCCAGGCGACTATGCGCAACATCCGGCAGAATCTTTTTTTCGCGTTCATCTACAACGCGATTGGCGTGCCGATCGCCGCGGGCGCGCTCTATCCTTTTTTCGGATTGCTCTTGAGCCCGATTTTTGCGGCCGCCGCCATGAGCTTCAGCTCGGTCTCGGTAATCATCAATGCGCTGCGGCTGCGGAACGTGAAGCTGTAGTCCCACCACGGGGACTGTGGGTGTGCGCAAATGATGAAAGTTCGGCTTCCGAAGATGAAAGTTCGGCCCCAAAAGATGAAGCAGAGCTACGGTCCTCACAATCGCGATTTGTTGTCGACCACCAGGGACGGAGTTGAACCGCCGACGCCAGCCTTTTCAGAACTCACAAGGCGAATCCCTATTGTTGTAGTGAAATACCGGTACAAAAAGGCTTTCATCCGTATAAAACATCGAGATGCGGTGTTGTCTTTTCGGCATGACGCCGGCCCTCTTCGGTGACACCGCACTAATCGGGCATTGGAGCCAACATTGTCATGGAATCATTAGTGCTCAAAAGCCCTGTCCAGAGGAATTTGAGTGTAATCGGGGGATATTACGCCAACTACGGAATGGTAAGCCGGATCGGTACGCTTCTCCCCACTGTTTGGGCAACGCAAATTTCAGCAGCAACAGTCGCCGAGTTTCTGGCCGTAATCAACATTGCATTCCGAAAGAGGGAACTTTCTGCGTATGCGTGATCAGCCAAAAATCCTGATCTAGTGAGTTCAAGAAGATCGGGGTGGGGCCGGAACTTTCCTTTCGCTACGACTCGTACCCACTCGCCAGGATTGAGGGTCGACATTGTATCCGCGTGATTCTCAGCACCGTAGGGGATCGCACTCCCACCCAAGTTGGTGTTCCATCGATCAGCAGAAGCGAGCCACAAGGCAATCTGAAGTTCGTAATAAGTGAATTCCTCGGCCCGGTTCTTGGGCTGGAGATCAGCTAGGTGCGGCGAAACGGGAATTTGGATCGGCACCGAGCCTGTGTTCTGTATCGTGACCTCAAACGTTGGCTCATCCCCCACCTCATAGTCCTCACGGTCTAGCGAGACGAGTGAAGTCTGCAACACGCCCTTATTGCGTGTAGAACGGGGACAAAGAGTCGTGGATCGAGCACCGCTATATCCGCCCGTCATCTCAGAACTCGCCTTGGGTCGCCGTAGATCAACACGCGCCTCAACCTTGGTCAGGTCGACTGAGGCGACTTCTTGGGCGGAGCAAGTGGGAAAAGATACTACGGCAGATGCCAGCGTCAAAATCAGACGGATCGGATGGCAAATTGAGCGCATCAACTCACCGATACAGACAAGTGTTACTCGAAAACCCATTGTAGTCGGAGTCAACTGTTGAGAACAGGCAACACTCAAAACTCAAAACCGTTGCGGGGGCATTTTGAGAGGATTTTCGACGGAGTGTAATGGTCCCGTAACAATGTCGGGATATTTCAACAACTATGTTGCGGGCCGTCCGCCTCTCGGGGTTTACGTCCAACAGTGTTGACTTCGGTTTCCTCCAGATACGATGAGATCGCCGGATCTGTTTGGACGATGAACTCGGAGAGTGACTGAATCTCGCCCGTTAGGCCGTTTGCGGACGCGCCATAGTCGGTGTGCACGCCCGCGATTTCATGTTTAAACTCCCGATTTCGTGTTACTGACCCGTACCGGCTTCAACATTTGTTTCGCCGGGGTTGCCTGGTCGGCTGCTCTTGTCCAAATCTGCGTGGAAACGTCGCAGAAGTTCCGCACGATTGGTCCGCAAATCCAGCCCGCTGGGGCCAGACGGATACGGCTTGGAGCCCATCAATCCCTCCCACAGGATGTGATTGTAGCGGGCAAAATCGAAATCATCTTCCTTCGAAAAATTCATCCCCGCGGTGACCTTTGTCCAATAGGTGGCGTCATGGGTCGAGCGCGGGACGCGAAGGTCCAACTGCATCGGCGGCAAGCCGATAAGACTCGTGGCGTACAGATAAGCAGAGGGAGTGGCGGTGAAGGTGAAGGGGGTCTCGGTCAGGTTCTGGTCCAGGTCGAACACCTCGGTCATGGGATGGGCCAGGGCGTCGTTCAAGTTTGAGTGGGCCGTTCCCAGAATGTCTTCGATGGTGCGATACATACTGAGAGTGGTGTAGTGAGCGGAGATCACCGCGTTCCTTTTGACGTAGGGGCCGACCACAAATGCGATGCTGCGGTGCGAATCCACATGGTCTACCCCGGCTTGCGAATCGTCCTCGATCACAAAGATCAGGGTGTTATTGCGGTAAGCGGGGCTGGAGGCGATTTTCTGCGCAACCAGACCGACGGCGTAATCGTTGTCCGCGGTTTGCAGTTCCGGTGTGTTCACCCCGTCAAGGGCAGTACTGAAGCTGCCGGTGTGATCGTGGGGCAGCCTGAGCAAGACCAAATCGGCAAGGCCGTTGGCGTCGACGTCGCGCGACCATTCCTGGTAGAGGTAGAAGTCCGCCATGTTCTGGTCGAAGCCGCGGTAGTAGATGTCGGTGTAATTCTGCAGAGAGGGGCTGGTCGAGTATGCGACCTGGGTTTGACCAAACGGCGCCCCCCCGGCCAGCGGATTCGGTACTACTTGATCATACGGCGCCTGAGTCGGATTGAAAGGATATCTGAGGACCGGAATCTGAAAATACGAAATTGGCGGGCCGAAGGGGGCCAATTGATATCGCACTTCGTCGATGAACATCCCGTAATTCCGCACCGTCTTGCCCGCACGAAGGGCCGCGTCCCAAAGGAATCCGGCTCCCTCCTCGCCGCTCGGGCCATCCGGAGCGGCCGCGTTATTGGTGCTCGGCAAGAGGTCCGGATCGTTGTACGGAGGATAGGCCATCAGCGGCAGGTCAACTTCACGGCCCGCCAAAGTGCCTATGCCAACGTTGACATTGCGATTGCTTCCTTCCGAATCGTAGGTCATGGGGCCAGGGAAGCCGGAGCAATCTGCAGGGGGAAAATAAGAAACGCACCGGTCCGCATAGTTGACTGTGGTTTGGCGCTCCACCGTATCGATGGCATGAGCGGAGGTCGACCATGGCCAGCCGTCCATGCTGACTTCGCTAGTGTCGTAGAAGTTGTCGAGGTCCACGAACTGACTGGCCAGTGCGTGCTGGTTCGGGGTTACTGCTTCACCCCACTCTGTGTCAGACGGATCGCCGTTCCCGACCGGTAGGTCTCCCAAGATCTGGTCATAAGTGCGGTTCTCTTTGATGATGTAGATGACGTGTTGAATCCTCTGGCGCAAGGCCGCCATTGTCCAGTCGTCCAATGGGTTTGCGCGGCGCTTGAAACTGTTGTTGGTTGCTACTTGTTCGGTCAGCCTGTCTAGTTCCCAGGTGGTGGGAACTGGGAAACTCTGCAGACCGGCCTTGATGAGTTGCAAGTCATAGCAATTCGTTCCGCAGTTGTCGGGCACGGACGAATTTCCATCATTCCGCCCGGTCGGGGACTTGTAATTCAGTACATAGACATAGGAGCCATCGCCGCTGAAGCTCACCGAAGTGGGATACCAGCCGGTGGGGATGAGGCCCATTACAGAATGCGGCGCTGGGCCGGTAAGCCCGACCACGGCGACATCGTTCATCCAACCGTTGGTCACATAGAGTTTGGTTCCATCCGGAGTCAGTGTAACGCTGTTGGTGTCGTTGCCCTTCAGGGTCGACAGTGTGGAGTCCAGCAGCCCGGCTGGGGCGGTAACCGGGATGTTCTCGACCAGCATGTTGGTGTTGGTGTCAATAACGCCCACAGAGTCGCTGTTGTCTTCGGCCACATAGAGGTATCGCTGGTTGCTGTCCAATGTCATCTTGTTGGGCTGGCCGCTTACGGAAATTCTGGTCGATACCACGGGCATTCCAGTCAGGGCGGTCACGACATCAACCTCGCGATCGCGAACACTGGAGACGTAGGCGGTGTAGCCGGTGCCTGCGCTACCCTTGACTACGACCCAGTAGGGGTATTCGCCACCCGGCACTCCGTGTTGCGGGTTGGTGGCTGCTTTTCCGGGGCGAAGATCCAGCTCCTCGACAAGCCTCCACGAGCCTCCGCTTCCGGTCCTGGTAAGCACGCTGATGGAATCGTTGTAATAGTTGGCAACCGCGAGCACGCCGCCATCCGCGGAAATAGCAACTCCGCAGGACTCAGGCGCTGCGTCCAGTCCGTTGCCTCCTACAAGTCCGTCCGCCTCATTGAAGAAGGGGTTCGACGTACCCAGGAAAGGATTGGTTGCAAAATAGTGGCCTAGGTTAACCGGGCTGCCTGCCGCTTCTGTCCAGGATCCTGACTGCATTGTAAAGATGTGGACGTCGTCGTCCACTCCGCCGGCGACGTAAAAAGCCGAACCCGAGGGATCAACCGCGATGCCGGTGTACGTGTTACCCAGTTGAATCACCTGTGTCTGTAAAGGATTGGCAGGAGTTGAAATGTTGTAGATAAATACGAACTCGGTCGAGTCCGCCGCATCGCTGTTTCCAGAAGTAGGATTGTTCACCAGGTTGTAGCCGCTGGTGAGCACAAACAGGGTTTTTCCGTCAGGGCTCACGACGCTGGTCACCGCTTGACCGGCGACGTAGCCAGGGAAGTCGCTGAAATTGGGATTCAGCCTTTGATATTGGGCTCCTAAGGGCGCCAACGGGGTGATCTTCTGGCCAGAATTGGGAAGCCTGAATTCCTGGCCGGCATAGCTGGAACCAGTCTGGGCGGCTAGAGTTGCGGGAAGCATGCCTGCCAGCGCCAAACCAGTCAGCAAGTGTGCACCGAATCGTGTCCAAATCATATGCATTCTCCATAGTCCGATCGTCAGGGGTTGAGGTTCTTTGCAGGATGTCTCGGGCGAAGGGCCGTGGTCATTCTTGGCATTGATCTCGGCGCGTACTGCCGTAGAGCGTGACTAGCTTCTGTTCGTCAACGCCCTGTGTAATGAGCTGATGTTTAAGGGTTCCGGTATGCGCGACGACGGACAGCTGCCCGCCCACAGAATCGCGAGGAACCGACTGACGCCATCGCGAACATCACTTTTCGTGACATCTTTCGCAACATGATTCGCTCCTTCCGGGCTGGGAGAAGCGATGTTGCGGCTGTTTCGTCAACTTGTAAAGTTAAACTTTGAAGAAAATTAGATCACGGATTGGGGAGCAATCTTTACTCTGCGCGGAAACCAAGCATATACACGTGGAAGTACGTGTTTTCAGTACTTTCAATCCGGCTGGACGGGCAATTCGGAGGTAATCGCTACTTTGAGCCGACAGTTGACGAAATCAGATGGGATGAGAAGGCTGGTCTCGGGACGGGATGCGGTGTACGCTCCCAAGTTATCGACGTGCTCAAAGGCACAAGAGATAAAGGAGACCGGCAACGAAGAAGGTTAGCACCGCGACGCCAGAGCGAACCAAAGCATCACTCTAAGCTTTCAGCTCGCCATAATCCCTTTACGTGTCGGCCAGATCCCGCGCATCCTGGACTTGTTCCTGCGCGATCCGTTTCCTGGCAAGCTCCTTTTGGGATAGTTTGCGTTTCTGCGCTGGATTTACAGCCTGCTCAGAAATTCCGCGATCTCAGGATCGGTCCAATCGACCGCGCCGATAAATTTCCGCCGCATGATGCCTTTGCGGTCGATCACATACGTTTCCGGAAATTTGAACGTGCCGTACAGTTCATTGCTCTTCTGGTTCGGATCACGCACGGTGAGCAGATTTACGTTGTGATCTTTCACGAACTGCTTGTACGCGTTCTCGTCGACATCGACGCTCATGGCCAGCACGGTGATGCCTTTGGATTTCATCCGGCGCTGCATTTCAACCAGGGAAGGGATTTCTTCCACACACGGCGGGCACCACGTCGCCCAGAAATTCAACACTACGACCTGCCCGCGGAATTGGCTGAGCGTGACCTTGGTCTGCGCATCCTGAACGGTGAAGTCCGGCGCAGCAGATCCGATGCGGGGCGGCCGTGTTCCGGTATTGCATGCGGAAAGTGCGAGCGGCAAAATGCAAGCCAAAACGCAGGAAGACAGGCCGATGTGTCGCACGTAGCTATAATAATAGATTCGCCGTATGCCCGCGAACGAAACAGTTCGGCGCGAGTCTGAGAATATCAAGCCGGTTGTGTCGGTGATCGTCCCCGCCCGCAACGAACAGGCCAGCCTCGGTGCTTGCCTGG
>JASHQK010000483.1 GCA_030039195.1 Candidatus Sulfotelmatobacter sp. | reverse complement strand
AGTGGCACACACCAACCTCAGGTCACTCAAAGTCAGTGATGCCGATCACAAAAGAGGCAGCTAACGTTGCGGACGGATTGTAACAACGTGCAGAGACGGCTCTCGTGCTACACTTCGTATATTAGTAAATTCCAAGTGCGGAGAAAGCAATGAACGTATTACAGACCCTGAAGTCTGAGCGTGACCGGTTGCAGAAGGACCTGAACAGGTTGAACGCCGCTATTAATGCGCTGGGCGGGAGCGCTAACTCAAAAGGATCTACCACCGACCATCGGCCCACATTGAGTGCAGCGGCGCGAGCGCGAATCGCTGCAGCACAGCGTGCCCGGTGGGCCAAAGTTAGGGCGAATGGCGCGCAGAAGCGCAACGTTGTCAGTATGCCCAAGAGAAAAACCTTATCAGCCGCCGCTCGCAGGAAGATCGCCGCAGCCCAAAAAGCGCGATGGGCAAAGATCAGGGCGAAGAAGGCGGGGACGGCAAAATAGCTTAACTGTCGAAAACCTCTCGATGGCGAAAAAGAAGGCGGCGAGGAAAATTCGAATCCTGCCGCCAAATCTAACCGACGCACGACCTGCGATCCCACTTGCACAACGGATACGTATAGCTTTACGTATAGCTTCACGCAAAAAGAACGGGCTGCGACGCAGTCTCTTGCGCGTCTGGAAAATTACTAAAACCCACGCCCACCACCTGTTGACCCAGCCCTTGAAAATTGGACCATCTAGAATGTGCCCGCCCCACTCAAGGGAGGACAACCGCAATGAAGGGGACACGGTTTGGGCCTCTGACACTGAACGGGGCAATTGCCAGACTTCCACTCTGAGTTCATTGGCATGCTGCGAGCTCACGGGATTCCTGCGCGCTTCGACATCGGTTTCCCGTGAACAAAGACAAAGCAGAGGTCCCCGGTTATCACTGTTGGGCGGACTTTTATGCTCCTAGAACCGGCTGGATTCCCCTCGACATTTCCGAGGCATCGTAAGCGAAGGAGAAACAAGACGTATTTCTTCAGCAGTGTTGACGCCAATCGCGTACGGTTCTCGATCGACCGCGACGTCACGTCATCACCTAAGCAGGATGGCCCGGCGCTCAATTATTTCATCTACCCATACATCGAGATCGATGGCAAGACCTACGATAAGTTCGACAAGCATTTCAACTTTGAGGAACTGAACGCTTCGAAGTAAATCGCAACGCGCCTTGCGAAAAGCGGAAGCCGTGTCCCTCGGTCCCAGCTAATCCTTATCCAAATACTCATCGGGAACGTCATCCTCAGGAACCTCGTCGGTGTGTACTTCCCTCGTATCTTGATCGTCGGCTTTCTCCACTCCCGCCACCGCACCGGCTTCAAAGACATTCCCTTCTTCAACCAACTCATCGACGCTTTCCGAATCCGCCTGCTCCGCGCGTGACAAACCCACTAAGTCTCCCGACTGCTCAAAGGCATTTGCGCCTTTTCTGGCCGCGGAAGATTCTAACCGTGGCGCGCGGCGCGCTGGAGTTTTCCTCATGCGGGCCGGACTTGCTTTCGACGAAATGCTCTTCTTCGATTGTTTCTTCCCGACTGTTCTCTTCGCAGCTATGGCCCGTCTCTTACGCGATGCTTTCTTCGCTTGTTTTGAGGTAGCGGTCTTTGACTTCGCTTGGTTGCTCTTTGTCTTTCTTTTCTTGGATGGCATGGGTGCAGTTTACCACCGAGGGGGCCGAGCGACGTCATATTGGTCCAGAACGCCTATCGTGCTGGTATCTTCTGCCATGCCACGGCAGCGCTGGCACGTTGTGGATTTCCCGTTCGAGGAACGTACCGACGCTAGCCCTGGTGCTCAAGGCTGACTCGGCGAGCCTATGGCAGCGCAGTCCCCGACCTCGCAGGCGTATAGCTACTGGCACGTCTGGGTTGATGGCGCAGGAACGACCATCAAGCTGAGGCGAGTTTAGAGATTTCAGCTCGCTCTCGCTCGGCAGGGGGCGTGGAGCCGATCTTCATCGACAAGCTGCCAGACGCGCCAGCTGACGCCGTCATCGATGGTAAACAAATGACTCGGGCCACGGTTGATGCGTCCACAAATCTCACAAGGGAACTCCTGAAGACTGGTCATCCCGTACACCGTGCCTCGTAAGTTTGCACAAGACCCAGAATCATATTCGCGACGCACTCATCGCCGATGGTCGTATTCATCATGGTGTGGTAGACCACACGATCGGGCCATTCGACTTTGAAATACTTCTGAATGAAATCGGCGCGTTCTCGATCCACGGCATCGACAAGCTCTTCCGCTTCCTTCTCGCTCTTTCCCCGAGCCAAAAGCCGGCGTACTTTGTCTTCTCTGGGTGCGTAGAGAAAGACGCGCAGAGTGTTCGGGCGGGTCTTGAGAAACTGCTGTGAACCCCGGCCCACGATCACGCAGTTGCCCTTCTCGGCGGCGTGCTCAACGACACGCCTAGCGGTCTTGACTATGGTTTCACTATCCACGAGGTTGAGCTTGGGCGCGTTGAGGCTGCCTTCATAACTTCCGCGCATGAACGATTTGAAAAGCCGGTAATAGAGCGGATCATTTCGTTCTTCGCGGGCCTCGACAACGGCCTTAGGACAATTCGCGAGTCTCGCGATCTCCTCAGTGAGCCGCTGGTCCCATAACTTCCAGCCGAGGCGGTTCGCTACTAACTGCGCAATTTCGCCGCCGCCGCATCCGTATTCGCGTTCGATGGTGATGATGTTGATCATGGAATTCCAACTTCTGGTGTCTGTCGATCAGGTGTGGATCGCGAGCACCGGACTGGGTCCTAACTGGATCACACGATAAGTAGTCGAGCCGAAGACGGCGCGGTCCACCGCATCCCGGCCGCGTGCGGTCATAACCACGAGGTGTGCTTGCACTTCCTTGGCATAGCTCACAATTTGTTGATAGGGTTTGCCGCACCTCACTGCCGTCCTCACATTGAGATGCTTGCGCTGGGAATCGGAAATGAGTTTATCGAGTTGTCCTGTGCGAGCCGCAATCATCGCTTCCGCTGTAGTCGGATCCGGGGCGCCCTCGACCACATGCAGCATAATGAGCTCCGCGCCATATTCGGCCGCCAGAGAAATTGCAAATTCGAGAGCCCGTTCCGAATTGAGAGAAAAATCGGTGCAATAGAGGATTCGGCTGAGCCGATGCTTCCCGTCTGGTCCGGTAGTCATGACATTGTGCGCCGGATTGGATACTACAAGCACTGGGCAACACGCCTTGCGCATCACATGATCAGTGGTCGACCCAAGCACCAGGCGGTCAAATCCGCGCCGGCCATGGGTTCCCATAACAATCAGTTCGACGTTGTCTTTTTGCGCAAACGACAAAATCAGATCAGACGCGTTTCCCTGATTGACCACCAGCTTCGGCTCAACTCCGTGCCCCGAGTGCTTTTTCACAAACTCTCGCAGTTTTACCTCGCCGCCTTCGCAAAGCGCTCTCAACAAGTCCGCAAGATCGCCGGTTGCTCCAGCGTAATCCGCATAGGGGTATTTCGACAGCTCGACGGCGTGTAATGCCACCAAATGGGCTTTGTAGTATTCGGCGAGAGTCAGCGCGTACTCATACGCGCTCGCAGAGAAATCCGAAAAATCAACCGGACATAGAATACGTTTGAACTGCATGACTTCAGTTCCGTTTGCGCTGTTTATTCGCTACTCTTGCCCCACCACCGCGCAGGTCATTCTTCGCCGTAAGACTCAGCAAGAACATGACCCGTGCGGCAACTGCAAGAAATGTACGCCGGGCCTGCCTCTTGCGCTTGGTATCCATCTGCCGGTTAACCGACTGCCACTTCGCCGCCTCCGCCCGGTTCATTCTTTTTGAGAAAAAACGACAGCACGAACATGACTGCGGAGCCCACAGCCAGGACCCAGAACGTGTCGATGTATGCCAGCGTGGCTGATTGCGCCTGCACCGCTTGGTAGACGCTGGCATAAGCGCGATGCTGCGCGTCAGGCGGGCTCATTCCCGAGCGAATGAAGAGCCGGGTAGAACCGTCGATCAAATTCTGAAAGCTCTGGCTACCCAGCGTCGTGTGGCTGACCAGAACCGACTGATGGTATTCGGAACGGCGGTCGATCAACGTAGTGACCATGGAGGTCCCCACGCTGCTTCCGATATTGCGCATGAAGTTGACCATGCCTGCCACTGCGTTGCTCTTCTCTGTCGGCATCCCAATATATGCCGCCAGAGTGATCGGCACGAAAAGAAAACCGATACCGACAACCTGAGCGATGCGCAACCACGAAGCTGCGGAAAAACTGATGGTCAAGTCAATGCGCTGGGTAGAGACGTACATCCCGATTGCCAGGCACAGCCAGCCAAAAGCAATAATGAAGCGCGCTTGCACCTTACCTGTGAGTTGGCCGACAATTGGCATGGCAAGCAAGGTGACGAGCCCTCCTCCCGAGAGCACCAGTCCCGCGAGCTCGGCCGTATATCCCAGCAGGGTTTGCAGAAACAGGGGCATCATTACGAGGCTGCTGAACAACATGATGCCCAAGGTGAACATCATCAGGTTCGAACTCAGGTAATTGAAATTCTTGAAGAGCCGAACCTCGATGATCGGATTTTTGCTGAACCACTCCCAGATTACCAGCGAGACCAGGCAGACGCTCGACACGATCGCCAGAGTAGTTATGAAATGCGAACCGAACCAGTCGTCCTCTTGTCCTTTGTCCAGAAGAACCTGCAAGGCGCCGACGCCTAATGCCAGGAAGCCAATTCCGATGTAGTCCAGTTTTACGCCGGCAGCTTTGAGGCGGCTGAGATACGGAGGGTCTTCGATAAGGCGAAAGACCAGACCCAGCGTCATTAAGCCCACCGGAAAATTGATGAGAAAAATCCAGCGCCAGGAATAATTGAACGTAATCCACCCGCCCAGGGTCGGTCCAATGGTCGGCGCTACGACGGCGGTAATGCCATACAGGGCAAATGCAAGCCCGCGTTTTTCAGGAGGGAAAGTGTCAGCCATGATGGCTTGTGCCATCGGTTGAAGACCGCCGCCGCCCGCTCCTTGCATCGCCCGGAACAAGAGCAGAAACCCAAAACTCGGCGTCAGCCCGCACAAAATCGAGCTCAGCGTGAAGATCGCGAGACACGCCATGAAAAAGCGCTTGCGCCCGAAGGTGACGGCGAGCCAGCCGCTGATGGGAAGAACAATTGCGTTGGAAACCAGATAGGAAGTGAGCACCCAGGTGCTGTCATTGTTGCTGACGCCGAGACTGCCGGCAATGTAAGGTAGGGCCACATTGGCGATGCTGGTGTCGAGGACTTCCATGAACGCCGCCAGCGCCACCACCACCCCAATCAGCCACGGATTGTACCTGGGCACCCAGGGGGCCTGTTCCAGGGGGAGAGCCAGCGCAGCATCGCTCATCGCAGATACACCTTTGGTTCCACGCTCATGCCTGGCCGAAGTTGCAGGTCGCGGTTTTCGCCCGGATCGAGCACGACCTTCACCGGAATGCG
>JASHQK010000482.1 GCA_030039195.1 Candidatus Sulfotelmatobacter sp. | reverse complement strand
CTTGTGACAACAATTCCAGCCAGGGACACAGATCCGGATCGATGCGATGCACGGCCGCCTGTGCCGGCGCGTCGATTTCATCGTAGCGAACCCACACCACGCGGAAACGCGCTCTGCGGCCGGCGTAAAGGATCCCGATCACGTCCCCGGACTTCAAGGCCGCTTCCAATCCCGTCAGCAGGGCTCCACTCGCGCTGATGTTTCGCGCTCGCGCCTGCTGAACAAAACGCTCGCCCTCATTATCGATGCCCCAAACCAGGAGTTCGAGATCAGTGTCGTTGCGTGCCTCGCTGCGGCGGTCAATGCGGCGAACGGTTCCCATAGGCGATGTTGCGTCGATGCTTACAAAGTGTCGCGGGCTGCCAGTGTTGATTTTGGACTCGTTATTTCGACTGCTTTCCCCACGCTAGCTCTGAGGCTTGCGCAGGTAAAGATTCCGGTTGTTATTTTCACGATCAAACGGACGAGCCTAGATTTTTTTTGGAACTGTCCCAAAAAGGGAATCCGAACAGGATTGTCATTTGAACCACATTTCCCAGGGAAACAACCGCGTCTTGCTCCGCCGTGCGGTGTTCACGTTTTCATGCGGAAGGTCAGCCGCCGTATTACGCCTTCGCGGCCGACCTTTCGGCTAAGTTGTCAGGGCAATTTGCTATCCTGATGGTAGTAATTCTTGCTAACTATAGAGCTTGACCGCCTTGCCACGATCAATCGATTCTGGTCGTAAGTATTTGATTTCGATGGCTTTATGATAGTTGTGTTGAATGGACTCGCCCGTGCATGGAAAATAGGACAATACAGGCTTTCCTGTGTTCGCCCGCGGAATACGGGCCATTTTCGGGCGGTTCTCCAACAGTTCAGGAAGGAGTTTCCCCAGCATCATGGAAGTCGCAATTACCCGCGAATCAGAATCCGAACACAAAAGACCGCTCGAACACGTGACTCTGAATCCTATGGTCACGGGCGCGCTTGTCGATATGGAACTCGATACTGAGCCAATATTCGACAAATGGATTCTGAGCGGGAATCCGGCGGCGCGGAGCAAGACATTGGCCTTGAGCCATGATGGCGCTTCCAGAACCGTTGTCTGGGATTGCACAGCCGGCAGCTTTCACTGGCATTACCGGCAGGATGAATCAGTTCTGATCCTTTCGGGAGACGCATACCTGCGGGAGGAGAATGGGAAAGAACATCGTTTTGCCGCTGGCGATTTCGGGTTCTTTCCGGCGGGCACGGTCGTGAAGTGGCGCGTCGACAAGCACATTCGCAAGATTGCATTTCTTCGGGAACCGATGTGGCGGCCATTTGTTCCAGTTCTGATGTTGTGCAACAAAATCATGCGCAAACTGGGCCGAGCCCCTCACACTCGTTGGACGCATATTAGCGCGCAACGCTGATTTCTGCTCATGTTAGCGTGGTAACATTGTTGTCCTTTTCATTCAGGTTACTCTTATGCCCACACTTTCTGCTGCCAATACTCCATTTGACACTCTGAAGATCAAGATTCAACAACGCGAAGCCCGCGTAGGAATCATCGGGATGGGTTATGTCGGACTTCCGCTCGGGCTTTTGTACAGTGAACAGAAGTTTCGTGTCACTGGCTTCGATATCGATGCGCGCAAGGTCGATACGCTGACCAAGGGCGGTTCGTATATCTATCGCATTCTCCCGGCGGAAATTCAGGCGGCGCAAAAGAACGGTTTCACCGCGACATCCGATTATTCTCAAATCTCCGCCATGGATGCCATCATCATCTGCGTTCCGACTCCGCTCGACGAATATCACGAGCCGGACCTCAGTTTCATCACGGGCACAACGCACTCGATCGCACCCCACCTGCGTGCCGGGCAACTGGTTGTGCTCGAGAGTACGACTTACCCGGGCACGACTGAAGAAGTGATGATTCCCATCCTCGAGAGAGAAAACAAGAATGGCTCAAAGGCGGCTCGCGGGGAGACGTTGAACGGCAACGAGTTCTTCGTAGCCTTTTCGCCGGAGCGCGAAGATCCCGGAAATACCACGGTTGCGCGGCGCGATATTCCCAAGGTCGTGGGCGGACTGAATCAACAGGCCTCCGAGTTGGCCTGCGCTCTCTATGGCTCGATTTTCAACCGCACGGTTCCGGTTTCCTCTCCCGCGGCGGCGGAGATGACCAAGCTGCTGGAAAACATTTATCGCTGCGTGAATATCGCCCTGGTCAACGAACTCAAACTGCTCTGCCTGCGCATGAACCTGAATATCTGGGAAGTCATCGAAGCAGCCTCGACGAAGCCCTTCGGCTTCCATCCTTTTTATCCCGGACCGGGCCTGGGTGGCCATTGCATTCCCGTGGACCCTTTTTATCTTTCTTGGAAAGCGAAGGAATGCGATTTCCGCACGCGCTTCATCGAACTGGCGGGCGAGATCAACACGAACATGCCCTATCACGTTCTGGCGTCCGTGGCCGGCGCTCTGAACCGGCATAAGAAGTCGGTCAATGGATCGAGAGTGCTGGTGCTCGGAGTCGCTTACAAAAAAGACATTGACGATCTGCGAGAATCCCCCTCGCTTACCGTTATCGAATTGCTGCAGAAGGAGGGAGCGCAGGTCAGCTACCACGATCCCTACTTCCCCTTTATCGGCCGGGGCAGAAAATACGACCTGCAGATGAAATGCGCATCTCTCGACAATCTTGGTCAATATGACTGCGTAGTCATCGTGACCGACCACTCCGACTATGACTACCCCCGCATTGTCGAGGAAGCAAAGTTGGTGGTCGATACCCGTAATGCCACTCGAGGCATCGTCAACGAGAAGATCGTGCACTGCTGAAACGGCACCTGAGTGCGTTTAGCTGGTATTTCTGGACCGGGAGCGTGATGCAGTACTCAGGGATTGCTTAGGAGCTTTCGATTTACGTATGCGGCCGCATTCTTCACCGAATCTAGATTCTCCATGGTGATGTCTTCGTCATCAATGGTGATGCCGAAGCGTTCTTGAAGGAATCCGACGAATTCAATTACCCCGTTTGAGTCGACTACACTGCCCAGGAGCGGTTCTTCATCGCTAAGCTGGGTCCGCCCCACCGGAAATTTATTTGCAAGAAAGCTCCGGATTTCCGTCTCAATATCAGCTACCTGCATTCATTCCATCCTTACAAGTGCATGATGAGTGCGGAGCATAGGGGAAGACTGTGGGTGCGCAGCGCAATTCGGTCCTTGCCGGTCTCTCGGGGATAAGTTCGTTCTGGACTAAGATGCTTGGGAATAAGCATACCCCAGAGAGCAGGCTTTTCACATGGGTACTTTCTATTGACGGCGTAATGAATATCACCTCACAACTCCGACTCCACACCGTATGGTCGGCTTAACTCGGAGCTTTTCGGGAAGGATCGGGGGAGGTACGCGATGCCGAGTGTCCCACAGAAACGGCTTGGAAATGCGACCGCACTCAGATAACTTATCTGGCTGGGCAAGAGAGGCAACGTTTGCAGCCCAGCCAGATTCTTAGGGCGGGAGTGCGCTACCCATGTCAACAGCTCCTGCGGAAGTGACTCCCGGAAGTGAGTCTTCTCCTGATCGCGCGGTCGTATTAGGACAGCCAGATCGGGTTCAGCCGCAGCCACCCAAACATTCTCGATCCCGGATCGTTCTACTGCTGGTAATAGCTGCGATCATTGCGGCTGCAGTTGTGGCATCCGTGCTGCGAACGCGGACCCCGGCAACTGCGAACGGTTCGCATTCATTTTCTCTGGCCCCGGCGCAAATCTTGCGGCTCAAGGGAACTACCGAAGCGGTTGAGTCGCGGGCCATTCTTGCCCCCCTGCTCGAAGGTCAGCAGATTCCTACCCTGACGATCGTGCGCTTGATTCCCGCCGGAACGTGGGTAAAGCGAGGAAACCTTCTGGTCGAGTTCGATCGGCAAGCGCAGATGCGGGACTACGTCGACAAGAAAGCGGATTACGAAAAGTTGGCTGATCAAGTGTCGGAAGAGCAAGCGAAAGAGATCGCCGCTCGCGCCAAGGATGAGACCGAGTTGACGCAGGCCGAAGACAACCTGCGAAAAGCGGAACTGGAAGTGCAGAAGGACGAGATTGTTTCGCGCATCGACGCGGAGAAGAACCAGGAGAATCTGGAGGAAGCCAAAGCCACTTACGACCAACTCCGGGAGACATTCGACCTGAAGCGTAAGGCTGCTCAGGCTGCGATCCGCATTCTGGAAATCCAACGCGACCGAACCCAGCAAACCATGATTCACGCCCAGGCTAATTCCGATCTCATGCAGATGCATTCGCCGCTCGACGGCGTCGTCGTACTGAACACGATCTGGAAACAGGGAACAATGGGCGAAGTCCAGGAAGGAGATCAGGTCCGGCCCGGCGTTCCCTTCATGCAGGTCGTCGATCCCTCGGTTATGCAGGTTAGAGTTCTCGCCAATCAGGAAGACTTTCCCAGCCTGCGCGTCGGGCAAACTGCGAAAGTGCGCCTTGACGCATATCCTGACCTGGTTTTTTCGGGGAAGCTTGATCAGCTTGCGCCCATCGGGGAAAGCGGAGATTTTTCCAATAAGCTCCGGGTGTTTGTCGTGATCGTCTCCATTCAAGGGCACGATCCGAGGTTGATGCCCGATCTTTCTGCAGCGGTCGACGTGAACATTGGACAGGCAGCGCCAGCCGCTGCCGCAGCCGATGCACCGGCGACGACTGTGGTGGCGGCGGGGGGTGCCTTGTGACTCTCGAGCGGCTCAAACGGTTTTCGTTGCAACACAAGGCGCTGGCCATTCTCGTTCTCCTGCTGGGCGGCAGCGCAATTCTGCTGGGCGCGGTGCGGCTGGGGAGACGGTCGCCCTCGGTCCCGACGATTGAAGTCATCCGAGGTTATTTTCTCGACTCCATCCAATTTCGCGGAGAGATGAAGGCCCTCAAGTCGGTCACCATCAGCGCTCCCGCGGATGCCGGGGACTTGCAGATCATCAAACTCTCCCCGGAAGGCACAACGGTAAAGCCGGGCGACGTGGTGGTTGAATTCGACAAAACCAAGACAGAGCAGGATCTGGCGCAGTTTAGATCGACACTGAAGTCTGCTGAAGCTGAGATCGCGCAGGCGTGCGCTCAGGCTCGCTTGGCCGCCGAACAGGACAAGACCGCAGTGCTCAAGGCACGCTACGACGTCGAGTCCGCCAAACTGGAGGCCGGGAAGCAGGAAATAGTCTCGAAAATTGAAGGAGAAGAAGCCCGGCTGAAATTAGCCGATGCGCAGCAGGCCCTCCGGGAAGCGGAAGCAAAAGAGAAATCCGATAAGACTCTGAACGATGCGACGATAGAAAGCAAAATCCAGGCCAGCCAAAAAGCTAAATTCGACGTAGAGCGAGAAGAGCATGCTCTGGCCCAGATGACTCTGCAGGCTCCATCCGCGGGAACGATTAGTGTGCTGCAGCACTGGGCGGGCTCAAACATGGCTCCTTATCGGCCGGGAGATCGAGCCTGGCCGGGCGCGGGAATCGCCGAACTGCCCGATGCCAACACGTTGCGCGTTTTGGCTCGCGTGGACGAAACCGAACGCGGACGCTTGGCGTTAAAGCAATCCGTCACGGTCGAGTTCAATTCCATTGCAGACCGGCAGTTCACAGGTCATATCGAGCAAATCAGCGAGATCGCCAGCGTGGATTTTTCCAGCGGCTGGCCGCTGGCACGTAATTTCACGCTCCTCATTGCTCTCGATCAGACTGATTCCCGGTTCAAGCCCGGCATTACCGGCCAGGTCAACGTTCTTGTGGAGCGGGTGCCCAATGCCATTGTCATTCCCGTACAAGCGGTGTTTCAAAAATCCGGGCGAAACGTGGTCTACCTATGGCACGGTGGAGAATTTGAGGAGACTTCGATTCAAGTGGGACGAAAGAGCGGAGACAAGATTCTGGTGGCGAAGGGCGTGAATCCGGGCGAGAAACTTGCGCTCCGGGATCCGACCGCGAAAGAGTAGGGAAGTCCGATGAGAAAAAGGCGCACGCTAACGCTAGCTTTAGGTGCGGCACTGGTCGGTGCCGCAATCTGCGGCTTCGCCGTCGTGCGCTGGGCGACTCCGAAGAGTTCTGCGATGGATCTGCCGGTGGGACGCGTGAAGCGCGGCGATCTTGAAATGCGAGTTTACGTAACCGGCGAGCTGCGAGCCATCCAGTCGCAAATGCTCACGGCGCCTCCGATCGGCGGAGGAGCTCTGCAGATCACCCATCTGCTACACACCGGCACGGCGGTGAAGAAGGGCGATCTCGTGATCGAGTTCGATCCCGCCGAGCAGAAATATAACCTCGAGCAGCAGCGCTCCGAGTTAATGCAGGCCGAGCAGGAGATCACGAAGGCGAAAGCGGACGCGGCGGTCCAGTCCGCGCAGGATAAAGTCGCTCTGCTCAAAGCGCGTTTCGATGTGCGCCGCGCCCAACTAGACGTGCAGAAAAACGAATTGGTCAGCCCGATCGACGCGCAAAAAAACAATCTCGCTCTGGAAGGTGCCAAGCGCGTTCTCGCCGAACTAGAGCAAGACATAAAGTCACGTAGTGTTTCCAATCAAGCGTCGATTGCCTTAGCGGAAGAGAAAAGGAATAAGGCGAAACTAGCGATGGATCAGGCGCAGAGCAATATCGGAAAAATGCGCGTGACCGCGCCCATGGATGGTCTGATCGCCCTGGAAAAAAATGAAAACGCGGCCGGCGGAATTTTTTTCAGCGGCATGAGCCTTCCTGAGTTCCATGAAGGTGATCAGGTCGATCCCGGTCGAACCGTCTGTCAAGTGATCGATCCCAAAGGGTTGGAGCTTCTCGCCAAGGTGGGAGAAATCGACAGAAACAACATCAAGCTGGGACAAGAGGTCGATATTCAGCTCGATGCGCTGCCGGGTGCCACCTTTCATGGAACCATCAAGACCCTCGGTTCCAGCAATACGCGAATGTTTTGGGAAGATAACACCGCCTCGAAATTTGAAGTCTCCGTGAGACTCGCGAGCGTTGACAATCGCATGCGTCCCGGCATGACGGCGCAAGTTTTCGTCAACGGCGATTCGCGGGAAAATGTTCTTTACATTCCCCGTCAGGCTCTCTTTCTGAAGGATGGCAAGCGTATCGTGTATGTGCGAAAAGGCAATGACTTTGACCCGCAGGAAGTGAAGGTCGACGCCGAGAACGAGAGCCGCGCAGCGATTGATGGCCTCGGCGCGGGCACTGAAATTGCATTGATCGATCCCACCGCGCCGCGCAAAGCCTCGTCCTCCGCGCCGGCTGCTTCCGCGGGAGGAACGCCATAATGGCGACCGTCGCCTCGAATCCGGGCCCGCGCGCGTTGCCCAGTTATCAGTACTGGCTGCCCGACGTGCAGTTAGGATTTCAAAACCTGCTTTTGCACCGTCTGCGCTCGCTCCTCACAATGCTGGGCATGATTTTCGGCGTGGCCGCGGTCGTTTCGATGCTCTCCATTGGCGCCGGCGCGCGACAGAAGGTGATGGCGCTAATCGAGCAGATGGGCGTGCACAACCTCATCATCGAAGCGAAAGAGACGACCGAATGGCAGGCGCATCAGAAGGTCCGCAAGATTTCTCCCGGTCTTACGTTTCAGGATTACCGTGTGATTCAAGATGATGTCGGCGATATCGTTGCGGGCACGCCCAGGAAGCGCATGACCCCCTCCAAGACCATCCCCAAATCGCAGCAGGACCTGCCCACGATTTACGGAGTCGATCCCGTTTACCAGAAGATTGCAGGGCTGCAGGTGCTCGAGGGCCGATTCTTCACGGATGAGGAAGAAACCCGCGCAGCGCCGGTTTGTGTGCTCGGAGCCGCAGCCCGAAGCAGCCTGTTTGGTTCGGCCGATCCAATCGGCCAATACGTCAAGACCAATGAGACGTGGTTCCATGTGATCGGCATCGCGTCGCCGTTGCTCAGTGCGCAGACCGAAGTCGCGGGAGTGCCGACCCAGGATCTGAACAACATCATCTATGTCCCGCTGAACTCAGCCGTTCTCCGTCTTGAAGACAATTACAGCGATGTGCGGGACGAGATCGACGGCATTTACCTGAATATCCGCGAAAATTCCGATATGACCTCGGTTGCGCAGGTCGTGCGCGCCATTCTCGATTCTTCTCATCACGGCGCGGGCGATTTCAGCGTGATCGTGCCGGCAGAACTTCTGGCCGAGCAAAAGCGCACAGAGCGATTGTTCAATGCCGTGATGGTCGCAATCGCCTCGATTTCCCTGCTCGTCGGCGGCATTGGAATTATGAATATCATGCTGGCCAGTATTTTGGAGCGAACCCGGGAAATCGGCGTGCGGCGCGCGGTCGGCGCCCGGCAGGCCGATATCGTCCGCCAGTTCGTCGTGGAAGCCGTTCTGATTTCCTTTGTGGGCGGAAGTTTCGGCATCATGTTCGGCTTCCTGATGTCACGGCTGATTGCCTGGCTCGCCGGATGGTCGACGATCGTGACTCTGGGCTCGATCCTGCTCGCGTTCGTCGTCTCCATCACCGTCGGATTGATTTTCGGAATTTACCCGGCAGTCAAGGCTGCGCGGCTCGACCCAGTCGAAGCGATTCGTTACGAGTAGGCGCAGCACTCTTCACGCACGGCCAAAACAACCTGGAGGAATTGCCGAATGTCCTGCTCTCGCCTCGCAGTTTTCGGGTATTTCCTGGCGCTATCGATCTTTCCATCCTGGGCGCAAACCCACGAGCGATACCGCGATATGGCTTCGCCACGCATTGTTTCCGGCAAGCTCGCAGCTCCGGCGCACCTGCAGAAATATGTTGTCGATGGAAAGCTGCAGCTCAGCCTGCAGGATGCGGTGATCCTCACCTTGGAGAACAACAGCTTCATCCGCGTGCAGGAGACGCAAGTGGATACGTCGAAATTCACACTCCTCGGTCTGCACTCGCCCTTCGATCCCGTAGTGACCAGTTCCTACAACATCACCAGCACGATTTCGCCGCCATTCAGCACCCTGCAGGGCACAGGAGGGCTGAACATCAACGTCAAGGATACGGCCAAGTTCCTGCAGTTCAATTATTCGCAGACATTCGAGAGCGGGACGGCCGTGCAGGCGGGCGTGACGAGCAATTACAACTCGATCAACAACTCGTTTTACTTTTTGAATCCGTACATTAACTCAGCTCTGACTTTTCAATTCACCCAGCCGCTCCTCCGCAATGGATGGCTGTTCGCTAACCGGGCGCCCTTGATCGTCGCTCGCCGCAACCTACAGCAGTCACAAGCAGCCTTTGCCGCGCAAGTCAACAACAGCATTCTGCAGGCCGTGCAGCAATACTGGGCCGTGGTTGAGGCGCGAGGCAATCTGGAGGTAGCGCAGCGATCGCTGGACGCGGCCGATGCGACCTACAAGCACGACAAACGAGCGCTGGAACTCGGCGCTCTGCCTCCGCTCGATATCTACCGCTCGGAGTCGCAGGTGGCTTCCCGCCGTGTGCAAGTCATTCAGAGCGAGTACGCCATCAAACAAGCGGAAGATACACTTCGGCTGACGATCGGCGCCGATCAGGATCCCTACTTTCAGGCCCTGGACATCGAACTGACGGAGAAGCCTGAGCCCGAAGGCGAGCTCCTCGCGATCGATGTCGGCACCGCTTTGCAACAAGCCTTGGCTGGACGGCCAGAGTTTGTGGCTGCTCGTGCTGCGCTCTCCGCCGATGAAACGCGCATTCGCCTTGCCCGCAACCATCGCCTCCCGGAACTCGATCTGATGGCGCTCTATGCCACGAACGGTGTGGGAGGGAATCAGATCAACAGTTCCGGGCAGCCTATGTCATCGTCATCGATCAGCCAGATGTTCGGATTTGGTTTTCCCACGTATGAAGCGCAATTGTCGCTGACTCTTCCCATCAAGAACCGCGCCGCGCAAGCGGAACTCGGCACCGCGCTTGTGTCGCGCAGCAACGATTTATACAACCAGCGGCAAGTTCACGAGCAGGTGACGCTCGACGTGAGCAATGCCGTGCATCAACTTGAACAGGCGAAGCTCAGCATTGCTGCCGGGAAGGAAGCGCTGGACCTGGCGAAGAAAACGATGGCGGCGGAACAGCGTAAATACGAATTAGGGTCGAGCACGATCTTCCTCGTCCTCGAAGCTCAGACGGAACTTGCGGCTGCCGAGCAAAGCCTGATCCAGGCCGAGGTCGGATATCAGCTTGCAGTCGCGGGCATCGATCATGCGACGGGAAAACTGCTGCAGCCGTATCAGATTCAGATCGAGGATCTGACGCGGTAGCGCCGCTGCGCTGAAGGTGTGCCTCGATTCGGCAAACATTGCGGCACGTCTAAAGGCGTTCTCTGATACAAAGCGATAGTTGGCAGGTCTATGGATTTGGTCTGCGATAGAGGATGCGAGGTTATAGCGTCGCAAGGTTTCGTCAATGATGCGGTAGACTGGCGGAAATGTCACGACGCCGGGAACAATTGGTAGCGGGGAAGCCCAACGTGATCGTGTTTGAGACGTATGTTTCCTCGCCCAATGAAGTGAGGGTTCACATCGACGTCCAAAGTGAAACTCGGCTGAACGAATTGGAAGCTATTGCGAGAGAGTTGTCTAGGGGCGGCGTGAAAGCCGTTCACCTTTCTTCCCTCGGAGACGCTTACTGGGTGCCACCGTTAGCGGATGTCGTATTAGCTCTCTCGGCTCGCGGCTCTGACGTGCGCAACCGCCATCGCGGTGAGCAAGTAATTTGCGAGTGGACAGAATCTGTGTCGGGCTGGCTCGCGTCCGCTGAGAAGATGGCGGCCATGAGGACTCCGGTTATGCCGTGCCATCAATATTTCGAGGGTCCACACCCCAAGTCGGTCACAGTGGAGCTTGCCTTCATGGAATAGTGTCCGTGCAATTGGTGATAAATCGTGACTGTGCTCGTCGTCCACACCCAGCACCATACTGGTGCGCGAACTGTCACTGCCTTAGCGTCATCCCACTCAGGACGGCTTGCTGCTTGGCGATCAACTGGCGCACGCCCTGGCGGGCGAGTGCGAGCATCTTTTGCAGTTGCTGCTCGTCAAAAACCTGATGTTCGGCCGTAGCCTGCACTTCAACCAGCTTCTGCCCGGAAGTCATGACAAAATTCATATCCACGTCGGCGCGCGAGTCTTCTTCATAGGCAAGGTCGAGAAGGATTTCGCCGTCGACAATTCCCACGCTTATCGCCGCGACAAAATCCTTCAGGGGAACCGAAGTCAGCGTTCCGGCCTGCACTAATTTTTCCAGCGCCAGCCCCAGAGCGACAAACGCTCCGGT
>JASHQK010000481.1 GCA_030039195.1 Candidatus Sulfotelmatobacter sp. | reverse complement strand
GTTTGCCAAAGTCACCATGAACGAGACATGTCTCGTCATCCAGTGCGGCGAGGTGTGGGGCGTACGACCAAACCAGGGCGTGGACTTGATCGGTCAACTCGGATCCCAAGTAAATCTGACTGTTCCCAGATGCTAGACATAAATCAACAAAGCGCGGCCCCGGGTTTGCGCCTTCCAAAAGTGGGGCGCCCACTACTGGTCCAGGACCGAGCCATCCGGATTTGGTGAAGGTAGTCCGGTTGATTACTGCCAGAGTCTGTCCTGCGCTAGACGCAGCCTGGGCGATCGAGCCAGAGTCCCCCTTGCGCTTCAATTCACGTAAGCTGATTCCGTCGACGTAGTGCATGAACAGAAAAGGAGGAATTTCATTGAGTCCTTCAGGCTCGGCATGGATGATTGCGGGGACGGGAACTGAAGATTTGATTGAGTTGAGGAGATCTACTTCTTTGGCGCAAAGCGAAGGATCGTGTTCATAAATACGAAGCACAACGAATCCAGGTATTGAGTCGAGCCGGAGCCTGAAATTGGCGTTACGGAAGCCATCAGCGAAGGGCTGCGCGTCCACCAACCGGCAGCGTGGAAATGCAGTGCCAATGATGTCCTCCAACACGCGCGCAGGAAGCGAGCGGCGCGGCTT
Source organism: Candidatus Sulfotelmatobacter sp. (assembly GCA_030039195.1). Classification (GTDB taxonomy): domain Bacteria; phylum Acidobacteriota; class Terriglobia; order Terriglobales; family Acidobacteriaceae; genus Sulfotelmatobacter. Next base: position 36,471 of record JASHQK010000481.1, on the reverse strand, counting down.
CGCTCGGAGCCAACGCGATTGAACGGGAGCGCCTGGAATCATAAGTCTAATTATCTCTGACCTCTGAGAACGGACCACGGGCAAACCGGAAGTTATGTCCCCCAATCAGAACAACGGCTCAAAGGAGTTACCAGGTCAGGTTCGGGCAGACGCGTGCTGAGGCGCAGGGCCGGGGAAATATACTTCGCGCCGCTTATTTCCGCAGCAGGTTTCTTGCTATAAAGAACACATTGGCCGGCCGCTCGCCCAGCCGCCGCATGAAGTACGGATACCATTCCGAGCCGAATGGAATGTATACGCGCATCCTCCATCCATCGCGCACCAGCTTCTGCTGCAGATCGCGGCGAATCCCATAGAGCATCTGGAATTCGAACGAATCGCGATCGATCTTTTCCTGTACAGCGAAGGCTTGCGCCGCGCGAATGATCTTTTCGTCGTGCGTGGCCAGCCCGTGATAAATGCCGCTCGTCATCAGGACTTTCATCAGCTTTATGTAATTCGCATCCACGTCGGCCTTGGCTTCGAATGCAATGCTCGCCGGTTCTTTATACGCGCCCTTGCAAAGGCGAATGCGGATTCCCTCGGCCAGCAGATCGGCAACGTCCGTTTCCGACCGTTTCAAATATGCCTGAATCACAGTACCGACGCTGTTTCCATTTCCCGGCATGCGATGCAATTCGTGGACAAAATCGAGCGTGCGCTGGGTGTACGGAGATCCCTCCATGTCCACGCGCACAAAGCCGCGCGGCGTCATCGCCGCCGCTTTATCCACCAGGCTCAAAACCTGCTCGCGCGCCAGCTTCTCGTCGACATCCAGCCCCATGTGCGTGAGTTTGAGGCTGATATTCGCATTGAGATTGTTGGCCGCGATGGCATCAAGAATCTGATGATAGAGTTGCGCGCTCTGGCGGGCTTCGTCCGGACTGGTAACGTTCTCGCCTAGATTATCGATGCTGACGCTCATTCCGGCGCGATTGACGGCTTCTGTCACTCGCACCGCGTCGGCAATTTCCGTGCCGGCGACGAAGCGGCTCGAGACCCGCCGTCCCAGCGCAGACTGCTCGGCGAAGTTGCGCAAAGACCGGTTTTCAGACAGATGAACGAAGAACGCCCTCAACATGGAGTACCTGCCTGTTGGAAAAGGATACGGCCCGGAAAGATAAGAAAACGCACGGCCGATCCTCGCATGAAGATCACAGAATTTTTTATCACAACCGGCAGTTCGCGAGCGTGATCAGCCGCACAGATTTTGCAACGAGGTGCGAGTTTGGCACTCGTCTTATTTTGCGTGCGCTTCCAGGAATTTCTCGGCCTCTATCGCCGCCATGCAGCCTGTTCCTGCGGCGGTAATTGCCTGGCGATACCGCCGGTCCTGCACGTCTCCGCAGGCGTAGACACCATGCACGCGCGTGAAAACGTAATTATGTGTTTTCAGGTATCCGTCGGCGTCCATATCCAGTTGCCCTTCGAACATCTTCGCGTTGGGCACGTGGCCGATGCCGAGAAATAACGCACTCGTGGGAAAATCCGAAACCTCGCCGGTCTTCACATTTCTCAGCTTGAGCGAAGTTACTTCCTGCTTGCCGGCGTCGTGAACATCCTCGACGATCGTGTCGGTAAGGAACTGAATTTTGTCGTTCTTTTGCGCGCGTTCTAGCATGATCTTCGAAGCGCGGAATGTGTCGCGGCGATGAATGATGGTCACTTTCGTCGCGAAGCGCGTCAGAAACAGCGCCTCTTCCATCGCCGAGTCTCCCCCGCCCACGACCACGATTTCTTTGCCGGTGAAAAAAAAGCCGTCGCACGTGGCGCACGAAGAAACTCCGTGGCCTATGAGTTGCTGCTCGTGCGGCAGTCCCAACCATCGAGCCGACGCACCACTGGCGATAATCAGCGTTTGTGCGTGCACCACGTTGTGCCCGATGTGCAGCACAAACGGACGCTGGCTCAGGTCCGCACTGGTCAGGTGCGCCATCCGATACTCAGCACCGAAGCGCTCCGCCTGCTTGCGCATGTTCTCGACCAGTTGCGGCCCCATGATGCCTTCAGGAAACCCGGGAAAGTTCTCGACCATGGTGGTGAGAGAAAGCTGGCCTCCCGGCTCATGGCCCTCAATCACTAGCGGCTTCAAGTTCGCGCGTGCAGTGTAAAGCGCGGCAGTATGTCCCGAGCATCCGGAGCCAATGATGACTACGTTGCGAGTTTCGCTCATTGATGATTGTTCTTTGCCGATTAGATGGCCGATTCGAACTTTCGATGCACAGCCGCTATTCTGAACTGTGAACGAGCATTCTACTGCTTTGCCGCGGATTTCGCGCTGTTGGATTTCGCTGCGGCCTTCGGTTTTGAGATACCGGCGATGCTAGCCAATTCCTGGGGCACGAGCGTCCGCACACCGAGCAGGTGGCGATAATTCTGCAATACATCCGACGCGCTTTGAAACATAGGCTCGTACGCGCTCTGATCCGGCGGTGGACCACCCTCGCTGCCGGTGCAGCGGGCCAGCACGACCGACGGTTTCCCGAACCGCTCCAGCCGAATCCGGCTCGCCGGAGTATTCGCCGTCAGCATCGCCTCCGCACTCGTGACTGCTGAGGCGCTGTCTTCGATCGAGACTTCCATCAGATCCTTGGGGTCGCGCACGTGCATTACCAGCGTTTCGATCATGTTCTGGCCGTCGTTGCTGAAGGAATATTGCAAACTCGCAAACAGCGCCTGCACCGCGAACTCGCGCCGCACCCGGACATAACTGGCCACCGGCGGCTGTCCAGCCGGCGGAGGATTCGGGCCCGGCCGCAGGAAACTCGGCATGTCCGTCAAAGTGGAGCGTCCGCGGGAAACTTCAAAATCCGTACCAAACAAAGGCTGTTTTGGAATGCGCGCCAGCGCAGCGGAGATTTCTCTCTGGTCTTCCGCCGGCGGCGTGCACACATTCAGCATGTGAACTTGCACCTGCGGCTGAGTGGAAGGCGCATTCGCCGGTTGCTCCTGCGCTCGGATTTTCTGAACCGGCAGCAGCCCGACAACCGACAACGACAGAAGGGCAATCCCTGATTTGAGCACGGCGAAATTCTAAACGAGATAAATCGAAAAATCCTGAAACACCGGACGACTCGACGCACCACGGTAACATGGCGCCCCGAGCGCCCGGGGGGGCATTTTTCGCTCGAGTATTCTTGGGAGACTATTGCGGCGTCGGGCTGCGCTCGCTAATGTAGGCCTCGACCACGGCTTTCCACTTCCCCTGCGCTTTCAGAATGAATTCGACCGCGTCGCGTATCGCCCCGTCCCCGCCGCAGTGCGGGGTCACATAGTGAGCTTCCTTCTTTACTTCAGCCCGGGCGTTCTTCACCGCGATCGCGAGGCCGCCGGCACGCATCGCGGGAAGATCGATCACGTCGTCCCCGACGAATGCAACCTCCTCATGACGAAGTCCGGCTTCGCGGACAATTTCGTCGAAATACGTGCGTTTGTCCTGAATTCCCTGGCGCACAAATTCGAGTTTGAGATCCCGTGCGCGCAGCGCGACCGTCTCCGAGATTCGTTTTGTAATCAATCCAGCCTTGATGCCCGCCAGGCGAGCCAGCGAGATCGAGGTGCCGTCGTGCGCGTGAAATCCTTTGGCTTCGATCAGACTCTGACTGTGAAATCCGAATCCGCCTTCGCCGCCGTGCTCCGCCGATTGCTCCAGAATGCTCTGCCGGGTATCCGCCGGCGCAGGAAAAACGAATAGTTTGCCGTCGGTCATCACGCCATCTACATCGAACAAAAGCAGCTTGATCTTGCGAGCGCGAGCTTGCGCAGATGTTTTCCTTCGCATCGTGCGAAATTTTAGCATTGCGCACGATAAGTGGAGCCCGGACGCCCTCGTCCGGGGTCGCGCTTTTCGCGTGCCGGTGTGACAGCTGAGCGCGAAGAGCGCAATAAAACTTTTGGCAACCAATCAAGCTGCCATCAGCCTATTTCCACTTTCTCCCGATATTGCGCGATCTCGACATTCCATCCCAACTCTTGATTCATCACCTCGCGCAACTGCGCCGCGGCATCCGGCTCCCCGTGCACCAGATATGTGGTTGTGGGCTGGCTGCGGAACGTTCGCAGCCACTGCAACAATTCGGGTGGATCAGCGTGATCGCTGAACTGCTCGAGCGCCGCAACCTGCGCCCGGATAGGAACATAATCTCCAAAGATTTTCACGTCGTCCGCTTTGCTTTTGATGGTGAAGCCGCGCGTGCCCGGCGCCTGAAATCCGATAAACAGCACCAAATTCATCGGTTCCGGCAACCGCAGCGCCAGATGATGCAGAATCCGCCCGCCCGTCACCATGCCGCTCGACGAAATAATGACCGCCGGCGTACGCACGTCGTTGATCTCTTTCGAATCTTCGGGCGTCAACGCGAACGTGAACCCCGGCCACTTGAGCGGCGAACCGTAGCGGCGGATCATCTCGCGCGTTTCCTCGCTGTATTCCTCGTCGTGCTTCAGAAAGATTTCGACCGCCTTGATCGCCATGGGGCTGTCGCAAAACACCGGCAAGCGCGGAATCTCGCCCGACTCCATGAGATGCTTCAGAATGAAAACAAATTTCTGCGTGCGTTCGATGGCAAATGCCGGTACCACCACGCTGCCCCCGCGTTTGACTGTCGCTGTGATCAGCGAGGCCAGTTCGGGCAAAGGATCTTCCTTGGGATGCACGCGGTTCCCGTAAGTCGATTCCATCACCACCACATCGGCCGTCTCGCCTTCCTGCGGCCCTGAGTGCACCACTTTGCCGGGCGCAACCGCGTGATCATGCACGCGACCGATGTCACCGGTGAACAGCAAGCGCCGCATCGTGCCGTTTTCCTTCAGAGAGATTTCTGCCATGCACGAACCGAGAATGTGCGCAGCGCGAACAAAGCGGAAGGAAATCTCCGGCGAAAGCTCATTCGTCTCGCCGACTTGCACTGGCTTGAAATACTGCAATGAATTTTGCGCTTCTTCGAACGTATATAACGGCAGCGCGGGATCATGCTTCGACTTCTTCGTCTTGTTATAGAAGTTCGCGTCTTCTTCCTGCAGGTGGCCGGAATCGGGCAGGATGATTCCGCACAAGTCAATCGTCGGCGGCGTCGCATAAATCGGCCCGCGAAATCCTTCTTTCACCAGCCGTGGAATCCATCCGCAGTGATCGAGGTGCGCGTGCGTCAAAATGACCGCATCAATTTCTTTCGCCGGTACCGGTGTGTCGCGCCAGTTGCGCTCCCGCCAGTCTTTCTGGCCCTGAAACAATCCGCAATCGATCAGAACCTTAAAGCCGCTCGTCGCCGAGCCGTCGCCGGTGTTAATCAGGTGTTTCGATCCCGTTACCGTCCCTGCCGCGCCAAGAAACTGGATGTAAGCCAAAGTCCCCTCCACCGAAATCATCAAGCTACCACAGAGACAAGGAGGCACGGAGGAAGAAAACAACTTGACCGTGCGGCAGATCCACAATCCAATAGACCGCGTGCGACGAAGATTGCAGCCGGGGAGATTGCGGCAGGGAAGACTGCGGCGCTAACGATCGGACCGGCAATCAGGCCTTTAGGCATCCAGCCAGAATTTTGCGGAACATTCGTTGGTCTTTCACGATGACTCCGTGCCTGGGTGGTGAGGCTAATTCTCCGGCGTCTTAAACTCGAACTTGTTGTTCGAGACATCGCCTTCGGGCACGCTGCCGTCGTTTACGACGATCTCCTCCGGTGCCATCGGAGTTTCTACGCGGGTCGTCGCTCGACTTTTCCCGCGTACTTCCAGTCTCGTGGCGATTTCCCCAGTGGCGAACTTCACGGTCACAGGCACTTCGGCACCAGCCCATCCCGGGTTGCCGATCGTGATGGTGACCATGAACGTTCCGTGCACAGTTTTGCTCGCGAAGGCAGACTCGACCTTGAAATCGGGCAATCCGCGGTCGCGGTAAACCCAATCATCGAAAAACCACTGCAGATCGCGCTGCGTCTGGGCCTGGATGAGTCTTTGCATGTACGAAGGGTCCTTATCCTGCCCGGCACGATATTGCGCCAAAGCTTTCTTCAGTGCCGCGTCACCCACCATGTCGCGCAGCATCCACCACACGCTCATCGCCTTGCTGCGATACAGTTCTTCATTCGTCGTGTTCACGAGCGACTGCTTTGTCTGATCAGCTCCCTCGGTGACCGCAGTTGAGTTCTCGATCTGAACCAGCGCGGCACGGTGCGCCGCCATGTAGTCGAGCACAGCCTGGAGGCCCTTACCCCGTTCCACGTAGAGGGCCTGCGTAAAATGCGCCAGCCCCTCCTCGATCCACGGACGAAACGATACGAAGGCCGCGTGCGTCAATTGATGCGCCGCAGCCAGCCCGCTTGACTGGGCATCGATGCTGGCCAGCGGCGTTAGCAGCAGCGACCCGCTCTCGAAAGGCGCGGCATCAGGATCCTGAAGGTCGACGGTTTGCGCTTTCTCGCGCGGAGTGCCGAAGCAATCCGTGACTACTGAAACAGCTTTCTCCGCCGCGTCGGCATAGCTCTCAGCCGCGACCGCATGCGTCGGCAAGTTGAAAACCGTTATCGACGGGCGATTCACAACTCCGTAATTCGCCCTTACAAACGTGGGCGTGGACTGCGAAATATCGTCGTAGTTGCATTGCCAGAACGGCACCTTGGGAGCACCGTCACTAGTCGTGCCCTGCATTTCCTGTGCGCCGCAGATCACCCGCTCCGCTCCGTTGCTTGCCTGGTCCTCATTCTCGAAGGCGGCCGTCATCATCGCCCCTGCTTCCCGCTGCTTCCACCGGCCCAGAATCTGATCCAGGCTGTCGTCCTCCGACAGATTCGCCGATTCGGTCGCAATCGGATACCACGCCACGTATCCAATCCCGCGCACCGCCGTGAAATTCGCGCTGATCTGATCCCAGTCTGCGCTCTGGGCCGCGTCTTCCGGCGTGCCGATGCGCGTCAACCGCGTCGTATCAAGCGGGATTACTCCTTCATAACCGATCTCCAAATCCACGCTGCCGTGTGGCGCAATGTCCTGCGGCAAAGTCACAATCGCTTCGGAAAGCGCGCCGGTGTGATCGATGTCAGACGCGTAGGGGTGCAGTACGAACTGCGGAGCCTTGCCGCCGATCGTGATCGACCGCCAATCGAGCGAGGACGAAATCTGTAGAACAGCAAGCTTCTGTGGACTGGAGGAATCGTTGCGCAGAGTGATCTTGCCGCGTACGCCGATCCTTTGCTGCTCCGGTTCGAGCCGCACATGCAGATCGTAATTTGTAAAGGTAAATGCTTCGCGATCGAGGGCAGAACAACTTGCCACGTAAAGACAGGCGATGCAAAGGATGCTGGAGATTCGAATGGGAAACTTCATCACGGAACTATTCTGGATTTGACTGCCTGATTCGCGCGCCGCTGCCGCACAATCTCGTACAAAACTGCAGCCGCAGCCACGGAAACATTCAGCGACGGCACTTTGCCGAGCATCGGGATCGAAACCAGAAAGTCGCACTTCTTTTTCACCAAGTCGTGCAATCCCTTGCCTTCGGCGCCCAGCACGACCGCACAATCCATTTTGTAGTCGAGAGCGTCATAGCTTTGCGTGCCGTGCTCGTCGAGGCCGACGGTCCATATGTTGCGGTCCTTCAACTCTTCTACCGTTCGTGCGATGTTCGTGACTTTCGCGATCGGCAAATGCTCGCTGGCTCCGGCCGAGACCTTCGCCACCGTTCCGGTCACACCCGCAGCACGACGCTCGGGAATCACCACGCCATCGGCTCCGGCTGCATCAGCTGTGCGCAAAATCGCACCCAGATTGTGCGGATCCTCCACGCCATCGAGCACAACGATCAGAGAATATTGTCCGCGTTTCGCCTCGATCACATCCTCGAGATCGTTGTATTGCTTGGCCGACGTGACCGCGACCACTCCCTGATGCGCGGCATCTCCGGCGATCCGGTCGAGTTCTGTGCGCTGCATGAAGCGCACCGGCACGCTCAAGCGCCGGCAATCTTCGATGAGCCGCTGCAGGCGCAGGTCGTGCCGCTCCTTCGCCATGCCCACCCACTCAAACGCCCGCCCGCGCGCCTTCAGCGCTTCACTGACCGCGTTGATGCCGTAGATGCAGTGCATGAATGTATCAGTGTACCGGAATGCTCGTGTCGCGGATGTGCTGCATCGCCTTGAGCTAAGTTGACTGGGGTTCAGTCTTCGCAGCGCTTGACATCATCCTCCTGCCTTTTATAATCATTATTATTCAGTAATAAGCTATAACCCTCTCCCATGCGTCTCACCCACGAGCAGTTCCGCGAACTCGCCTGGAAGCATGGCCTCGCTGCTACGCATCAGCGCCAGGTCGTCTACGAGGCCGTAATTGCGTCGCATGGACATCGTTCCCCAGAAGAGGTTTATGCTTCCGTCCGTACGCGCATTCCTCACATCTCGCTGGCCACGGTCTATAACAACATTCGTCTCTTCGTCGAACGCGGGCTGCTGCGCGAGGTTACGCCGCACTCGGCCACGCTCCGCGTCGACGGCAATCTCAAGCCGCATCATCATCTGGTGTGCTCGCGCTGCAAGGCGGTACAGGATGTCGAAGCCGACTTCATCGACTTCAAGCGTCTCGCCCCGCACGTTCCCGACGGATTTGACTTAACCCGGCCTGTGGTTGAGGTTTTCGGCCTCTGTCGCCGTTGCCGCACAAAAACCGCCGTGAAAAACCAAGCAGGTTGAACTCTTCATGGAATGGAGATACCGAGGTTTTCCGACTAATTCAAAAGGAAGATAAATATATGGAGAATACAATCACCGCAACTGCTATCCCCGATACTCAGAAACAACCCGCCGCAACCCAATCCAGGTGCCCGGTCGCGCATGGCGCTCCTAAAGTCCAGACCAACGCCGACTGGTGGCCGAATCAGCTGAACCTGAGCGTCCTGCACCAGCACTCAAACTTGTCCAATCCGATGGGGGAGACGTTCGACTACGCCCAAGAATTCAAGAGCCTCGACCTGAAAGCCGTGATCAAAGACCTTCGTGCCTTGATGACGGACTCGCAGCCGTGGTGGCCGGCCGACTTTGGCCACTACGGGCCACTGTTCATTCGCATGGCGTGGCACAGCGCCGGTACCTACCGCATCGGCGACGGCCGCGGCGGCGCCGGAGCCGGGCAGCAACGCTTCGCCCCGCTCAATAGCTGGCCCGATAACGTCAACCTCGACAAGGCCCGTCGCCTCTTGTGGCCGATCAAGCAGAAATACGGCCGGAAGATTTCGTGGGCCGACCTCATGATTCTCGCCGGCAACGTCGCCCTCGAATCGATGGGTTTCAAAACCTTCGGCTTCGGCGGCGGACGCGAAGACACATGGGAGCCCGAAAATGATATCTACTGGGGCCCGGAAGGCAAGTGGCTGGCCGACGAGCGCTACTCCGGCGACCGCGATCTCGAGAATCCTCTCGGTGCCGTGCAGATGGGCCTGATCTACGTGAATCCGGAGGGGCCGAACGGCAACCCGGATCCCGTCGCCGCTGCAAGGGACATCCGCGAAACCTTCCGCCGCATGGCAATGAACGACGAAGAAACGGTCGCGCTGATTGCCGGGGGCCACACCTTCGGCAAGACCCACGGTGCCGGCGATGCCGCACTGGTCGGCCCGGAGCCGGAAGCTGCACCCATCGAGCAGCAGGGTCTCGGCTGGAAAAACAAATTCCGCACCGGCATTGGTGATGACACCACTGGCAGCGGTCTCGAAGTCATTTGGACCACCACTCCGACCAAATGGAGCAACAACTTCTTCGACAATCTGTTTAAGTACGAATGGGAACTCACCAAGAGCCCGGCCGGCGCACATCAGTGGACGGCAAAGAATGGTGCGGGGACCGGTACGGTGCCCGATGCGCACGATCCTTCAAAACATCACGCGCCCACCATGCTGACCACTGATCTTTCGTTGCGCTTCGATCCTGCTTACGAAAAGATCTCGCGGCACTTCTACGAACACCCCGACGAATTCGCTGATGCCTTCGCTCGCGCTTGGTTCAAGCTGACGCACCGCGACATGGGACCGATCCAGCGTTATCTTGGCCCGCTCGTCCCCAAGGAGAAGCTATCGTGGCAGGACCCAATCCCCGCAGTGAATCACAAGCTCATCGGGGAGAAGGAAGTTGCGGCTCTAAAGGCAAAGATCCTGAAGTCGGGCCTGTCGATCTCGCAACTGGTCTTAACCGCTTGGGCAGCCGCGTCTACGTTCCGCGGCTCCGACAAGCGCGGTGGAGCAAATGGCGCGCGCATTCGCCTCGCCCCGCAAAAAGACTGGGAAGTCAACCAGCCCGCCGAGCTGGCGAAAACGCTAAAAACTCTGGAGAAGATTCAGAAGGAGTTCAACAGTGCGCAGACCAATGGCAGCAAGGGAAAGAAGATTTCTCTCGCGGATCTGATCGTTCTCGGCGGCTGCGCAGCCATCGAGGAAGCTGCGAAAAAGACCGGTCACAAAATCACGGTGCCCTTCACGCCCGGGCGTATGGACGCCTCACAAGAACAAACGGACATCGAGTCCTTTGAACCGCTCGAGCCGAAGGCCGACGGATTCCGTAATTACCTCAGCGGCAAGCAGCGCCTGTCGGCGGAAGAGATGCTGCTAGATAAGGCGCAACTGCTGAGACTGACCGCGCCTGAGATGACGGTCCTTGTCGGCGGCCTGCGCGTTCTCGGTGCAAATGTGGGCAAGTCCAAACACGGCGTCTTCACCAAGCGTCCGGGCACGCTGACGAACGACTTCTTCATCAACCTGCTCGACATGGGCACCGAATGGCAGCCCTCCAGCGAATCCAATGGCTCAGGAGACGTGTACGAAGGCCGCGATCGAAAGACGAAGCAGGTGAAATGGACCGGTACCCGCGTCGATTTGACCTTCGGCTCGAACTCCCAGCTGCGCGCGCTCGCAGAAGTCTACGGCTCCTCCGATTCGAAGGAGAAGTTCGTGAAAGACTTCGTAGCCGCGTGGACGAAAGTGATGAACGCCGATCGCTTCGACGTGGCTCGCGCACACTGAAAGCGATTCGGCAGGAGAAATCATGGCGGACTGGAGGGGGCCTCTCCAGTCCGTTTTTTCTAATAGCAAGATGGACTTGCAGGGCCAGCCGCCCCGGCTGTCCGGCGGAGCGAAGCTCCGCAGCTAAGCCTTGAGTCGCATGCCCGTCCGCGACTCCCCAATCTTCTACGGCGTTCCCGTCCCCTGCGGCTGAGGCAGATTCAGATTTTGCGCCTTCCACACCATGGCATCGTGAATGCGATGTCTTCCACTCGGATGATCGAAGAAAACCCATTCTTCCACCGTCCCCGGGCTCATCTTGCGATATTCCCCCAGGTGAATCGCCGCCTGCGCGAAACCATCGGGCTGGCGGCTGGCGTTCAGGCCGAACATGTCGGCCTCATGCTCCTGCGTGCGCGTAAAGGTATTGAGTACCGGGGTCATCGCGAAGAAGAAAATCGATCCCAACAGCACCACGAGTGGCAGCACGGCCGTATCGCCGATGCCGCGAATCCGCCACTTTTCGCCCCATCGCGCCCGCGTCCATTCCAGTGCCCAGCGCAGCAGCGCAAAGAAAATCACGATCACCACCGAGAAAAACAGAATGCCGTTGTACACGTGATCGAGCACATAGTGCCCCATCTCGTGCCCCATCACGGCCTGAATCTCCTCCGGCGATCCGCGCCGCAGCAGATTGTCATTTAACGTGATGCGCATGGTCTGGCCAAATCCGCTCACGTTGGCGCTCATGCGCGTCGACTGCCGCGAAGCATCAATCTCGTAGACGTCTTTGGCCGGAATTCCGTTCGCCCGCGCCAACTGCAAAATCGGCTGCGTGACTTTCGGATCGTCCAGTCGCTTCACCTTGTTGAAAATCGGCATCAAATACACTGGCTCGATCAGCGCGAGGAAAATGACGAAGACGATGCTGACCGCCGATCCCCAGATCCACCAACTGCGCGACAGGCGCCGCACTACGCCGAACAGCACCATCACCAGAATGCCGCCCAGCACCAGGTCGACCCCCAATTCCTTCAGCTGATCTACCATCCACGGCCCGAAAGTCTGCGTCGCCAAGCCGTATTTATGCTCGCGGAAGTAGTCTTCATACACCGTAAGGGGAAATGTCATAACCGAGACCAGTACGATGTACTCAATCCAGTAAATCAACGTCTGCAGCGGTTTGAAGCGCGTAATGCGCTCGGCCAGATTGCGCATCCCTGCCGACCAGCCCAGGTTCAGCAGAATTAGCATCACCACGGCGAGATAAAGAAAGTCCCATAGGATCATCCAGTACCCGCCTTCAAAATAGGCATCGGAACGGGCTTTGGCCTCCGGCGGGATCAGGGCCAGATAAGCCTCCGTCGCAGCATCGGCGTTAAAGTTGGGCGAAGCCTGCGCTCCCGCCGGCACGCTGGTAATCGTGGGCATGGCCGTGCCCGGCAGCTGGCCGGGCGTTGGTTGCAGCGCGGCCGCAAGGCAGGACAGGATACAGATGACGACAAAGCTGACTGCGATCAGACGATGGCGCATAAGTTCTCCTTCAAACGCACGTAGTATACGCACGCAGCCGCCCTCCGGTTCCCATCTTCCATGGCAATTTGACACAATGTACTTTGTAATATAAAGTACATTAGATGATCGATTGGAGCGAACCCTTCCGACGCCCCATCCGCAGACGCTGGATTCCTCCTGAGATGCTTCGTGCCCCCGCGCTGGATAACTGCCCTGCCGGGCCACTCGATCCGCACTATGCGCTCTTGATCAACCCCTTCTATCCCAAGGACGCGAATGCCAGCTTCGGCAAGCACGTGCTCACTCCCACGCTCGCCTTGACCAGCTTCGCCGCAACCACTCCCGCGCACTGGCGCCTCGAATATTGGGACGAAAATCTGCTTCACGGGCGCCCGCCGTGTCACCCCATGCCGCAGGTCGTCGGCATCACGGTTCATTTGACGTTTGCCCGGCGCGCCTACCAGCTTGCCGACTGGTATCGCGCTCGCGGATCAAGAGTCATCCTTGGAGGATTGCACGTTCTCTCTTGCCCCGACGAATGCGCGCCCCATGCGGACGCCCTCGCGCTCGGCGATGGCGTGCAGCTCTGGCCGCGCATCCTGCACGATATCGAAACCGACCATCTTCAGCCGCGCTATGTCGCAACCTACGAAAACGACTATCGCGACGACCCTCCGCCTCGCCGCTCACTTCTTCCCCGTCGCAGCTTTCTGACCACTACCAGCCTGATCGCCACTCGCGGATGCCACAACCGCTGCGGGTTCTGCTATCTCGCGACCGACGGCCTGCGTATGCCATACCGGATGCGCGATCCCAACCAAGTGGCTTCCGAGTTTGCGGAAGATGCCCAGCCCTATGCCGTCTTTATCGACAACAATCTGGGCTCGCGCCGCGATTACTTGCACGCGCTATGCAATGCGCTCCGTCCGCTGAACAAGATCTGGAGCGCCGCTGTCACCATCGACGTCACTGACGATCCGTCGCTGATTCGAAACATGGCTCTGGCAGGCTGCACCGGTGTATTCATCGGCTTTGAATCACTCTCCGACGACAATCTCGCTGACTCGCACAAAAAGACGCCGAAAACTTCCGATTACGCCCGCCGCGTGCGCATCCTGCACGATTACGGCATTCAGGTAAACGGATCGTTCGTGCTGGGATTCGATCACGATCGCAAAGACGTTTTTGCCCGTACAGCCGAATGGATCGAACAGAACCGACTGGAGTGCGCCACCTTCCACATACTCACGCCGTATCCAGCAACGCCGCTCTTCCGGCAGATGGAAGCTCAAGGCCGCATCCTGCATCGCGACTGGGCTCTCTACGACACGGCCCATGCAGTCTTTCGTCCCAGGCACATGTCGCCAGAAGAGCTCGAGCACGGCTATGCCTGGATTTACCAGCGCCTGTTCTCGCACGCGTCGATCTGGGGTCGACGGCCGGAGCAGTGGCAGGCCGTCCCACTTTATCTCGCCATGTCGTACCTCTACAAGCGCTCGAACCGCTTCTGGCACCTGCTGATCAAGCACGATCTCGTGAATCCCGTGTGGAAGCCGCTGGTCGAGATGACGCGCTGGCGCCATGTGCGCTATCGGGGCAGGCTGGCTGAAACAGAATCCGTCAGTGCGCTGAGCGGGCACGTGGTATCAGCGGGTGTGTAGCAAAAGTTGTGCAGCCCTGGACGCATTCGTCCGGGGTTGCGCGCGAAGCTAGCAATGGACGGGGTACGCAACGAAGCAATGACGAGGTGGTCGACACCGCCGTGCACGCTCGGATTCGCCTCGCGGAGTGGACGAATGCGTCCACCCCTGCACAAATCGATTTTCGCTTTTTCGTGTTTGGGAAGGAGAGTACTTATGGTTGGCGAACTTCAACACCTTGAACAGCGGATTTCGGACCTTCTTTGCGGTAACATCGAAGTCATGACTCCCTCAACGGCAGAAGCGGAAACGGACGCGAATTCGACTCCGGAGTCGCGCCCGTCGAATTTTCTCCGCGACAAGATTCTCGAAGACCTCAAGAGCAACAAGTACAACGGACGTGTGCAGACCCGCTTTCCACCTGAGCCGAATGGCTATCTGCATATCGGTCATGCCAAAGCGATCTGCATCGATTTCGGTCTCGCCGAAGAGTTCGGCGGGAAGACCAACCTGCGCTTCGACGACACGAATCCTGAGAAAGAAGATGTCGAGTACGTCGAATCGATCAAGCAGGACGTCGTGTGGCTCGGCTTCCACTGGGACGGGCTTTTCTACGCCTCCGATTATTTCGAACAGATCTACCAGTGGGCGATCAAGCTGATCAAAGACGGCAAGGCCTACGTCGATGATCTTTCCGCGGAAGAAATTCGCAAGCATCGCGGCACGCTGACCGAACCGGGCAAAGACAGCCCGTATCGCAATCGGTCCGTGGAAGAGAATCTGAATTTATTTGAGCGCATGCGCGCCGGCGAATTCCCTGACGGATCGCGGGTTCTGCGGGCGAAGATCGACATGGCTTCGCCCAACCTCAACATGCGCGATCCGGTGATGTACCGCATCCTGCACGCCGAGCATCACCGCACCGGCAACAAGTGGCCGATCTATCCCATGTACGACTTCGCGCATGGCCAGTCGGATTCGATCGAAAAAATCACGCACTCGATGTGCTCGCTCGAATTCGCGGATCATCAGCCGCTCTACAACTGGTTCATCGAGCAGCTTGGGATCTTTCCTTCGCAGCAGATTGAATTCGACCGTCTCAGCCTGACCTACACCGTCATGTCGAAGCGCCTGCTGCGCCGCATGGTTGAGGACGGCACGGTTCGCGGGTGGGACGACCCGCGCATGCCTACGCTGGGCGGCCTGCGGCGCCGAGGCTACACGCCCGACGCGATTCGCAATTTCGTGGCTGCTGTCGGCGTGTCACGCACCAATGGAATCGTTGATCTCGCGATGCTGGAGCACTTCGTCCGCGAAGACCTGAACAAGCGCGCGCCGCGCATGATGGCCGTGCTGCGCCCGCTGAGAGTGGTGATCGACAACTATCCCGAGAATCAAGTCGAGGAGATGGACGCGCAGAACAATCCGGAAGACTCAAGCGCAGGCTCGCGGAAAGTTCCTTTTTCACGTGAACTTTACATTGAGCAGGACGATTTCCGCGAAGTGCCTCCGCCAAAATATTTTCGCCTGTCGCCTGGGAAAGAAGTGCGCCTGCGCTATGGATATTTCATTACGGCGAAGAGCGTCGTGAAGAATGAGAAGGGAGAAGTCGTCGAGGTGCACTGCACGTACGATCCCGCCACTCGCGGCGGCAACGCGCCTGATGGACGCAAGGTGAAGTCGACGATCCATTGGGTGTCGGCTGCGCATGCGATCGACGCTGAAGTGCGCATCTACGAAAACTTGTTCAGCAAGCCTGACCCCACGGACGTTCCGGAAGGCCACGACTTCACCGAGAATCTGAGTCCGAACTCGCTGGAGGTGATTCAGCACGCGAAGCTGGAGCCGTCGCTGGCCAACGTGGCCGCAGGCAGCCGGTACCAGTTCGAGCGCCTGGGATACTTCTGCGTCGATCCTGACTCGAAGCCTGGAACGCCCGTGTTCAACCGCACAGTGGCGCTGAAGGATACCTGGGCGAAGGTGCGGGGCAAGAGTTAGCCATTTGAAAACAAGCCACTTACATTCCACGCGGATAGTTTTCCACAGTGTTCCTTAAGGAACGCTTATGTATGTTATTGTATGTACATAGCAACGAACCTCGTGAATGATGCGGGCGAAAAAGGTTCCGTGCGTTGAATGCGGCAATCCAGTCTCCGCAATTCGAGCGAGAGAAAAGACAAAACTCGAGCGGGTTGCGCGAGAGCAAGGCCTCGTCCCAGGCGAAAGCACGGGCTAGTTTTGTGCGTGCATCAGGATTGGCAAGAAAAAGCGAAACCCCGAGCGCGTCTTCCGCTCGGGGTAGCACATCAGCCTGTCATGCTCAAGTTGATTATCGGCAGAATAAGAACCAGAAGTCAAGGTTACTTGAGGAGCCCGCCTGTCGAGGCTCCTCTTTCAGATTCCCTACCGAACCAGGGAATGCTGTGGACCCGACGGGATTCGAAGCCGCACCTTCGAGCATGACAGGCTGATATGCTGCCAATTACACCACGGACCCCAAATCAGATTACGGTCCTGAAATCGCTCCCAGATGTGTTCCGGAACACATTTTCCAATCGCAGATTCCAAAGTGGAACAGATGGGCGAATTTGACGACCCTAGCGGCCTCGACAAAATAGTCGCACTGGCAATAAATGTTTCGCCTCCCGCTGGTTGTCTCGGCGAGGAACATCTTTTCCTTCAATGCCCTAACCCCATTCCGGTGGTATCGACTCGCGCCCGATTTGCGGCTATAATATGCCAAGCGTCATCCAATGACGTGAAGCGCCCACGACGCGCTGTACAGGCTCTATCCGGCCGAGCCGGAGGGGCACTGGAGGACAAATGAGTCTCACGCCGATCAACGGGCGTCTACCGGACGAGTCCCGCCCGAAAATCACGACCGCAACTCTGCGGGAACAAAAACTCCGACGCGAACCGATCACCTGCCTTACGGCCTATGACTATGCTGGCGCGCGCCTGGTCGACGAGGCGGGCATCGACATGGTGCTGGTGGGCGACTCGCTGGCTCAGGCCATGCTCGGCTACGAAAACACGCTCTCGGTCACGATGGACGAGATGCTGCATCATGTGAAAGCCGTGCGGCGCGGCGTGCGCAACGCGCTGCTGCTGGCCGATATGCCGTACGGATCGTATCAGGTGGATGAGAAAGATGCGGTGCGCAATGCAGCCAGATTCGTGAAAGAAGGAGGCGCGGAAGTCGTCAAGCTGGAGGGTGGCGAAAAACGAGCAGATCTCATCCGCCACATCATCGACGCCGAAATTCCGGTTGCCGGGCACATCGGCCTGACGCCGCAGTCGGTGAACGTGATGGGCGGCTATAAGGTACAAGGCAAGAACTTGGCAGCGGTTGAGCAACTCATGCGCGACGCCGTCGCCCTCGACCGGGCCGGAGTGTCATGCCTTTTTCTGGAGGGCATTCCACGCGAAGTCGCGGCCATGATTACGGCGGAGGTCAGCACACCGACGATCGGTATCGGGGCCGGTCCGGAATGCGATGGACAGGTACTGGTTTTCCACGACATTCTGAACCTGACGTTCGGGCCTCCGGCCAAGTTCGTTCGGCGCTATGCCGACGCGGCGGCTCTGATCATGAGTGCCATGCAGGCGTTTCGCGCCGATGTGAAATCGCATCAATATCCGGCAGATGAGGAGTCGTATCATCTACCGAAAGATACGCGAGCGGCGCTCGATACAGTGCTGGCGCGAAAACGGGCGATGCGGCGCTAGTTACCGCCGAATCGACAAGAAATTTGCGCTGCCACATGGAACTCTGGCGCTGCGGCTGCGTATCCTTTAGCGGGTGAGGATTTGTGCGCCCGATTGATGCTAGGCTATTGGGAGGGAGGTAACTTGTGACTCTCGGATTCCTGTTCTTCCCGTTTTTCGGCTTCGGCTTTGTGTTGTACTTCCTGCCGACGATCATTGCGGTGATCAAGAGCAAACGCGACACGGTGGCGATCCTGCTGCTGAACGTGTTTCTGGGATGGAGCGTGATCGGCTGGATTATCGCGCTGGTTTGGGCGGCGAAGCAGGACGTTCCTTCCGTGGTGAGGTGACCGAGAAGGTGAAGGGATCGCGCCCTCGTCTGGCTATTTGCCTTTTTCTGGCGCTGGCCTTGTCGTCGTGTTCACAGCGCAGTGGGCCGAAAAAGCCGTCCCCCGAAGCCATATTGCAGGCCATCCCCGCAGCCGATCCGGCAAAATACGAACACGTGCAGGACACAAAGAACTGGCGCAATCCGTACTTGATTATTAGCGCGGATGGCGTAGCACTGTACGACACGGCCGACAGCGCGGAAATCATATTGAAGCCGGAAGAGGTGATCGGGGCGCTGTCGCAACTGCCGCGATCGAACTGGCCCTACGGACGCGTGGTTGCAGTTGCGGAAGTGACTGCGTCGTCGGACCAGGATGGCGTTGCCATCCGGCGCAACAAGGGGTTGGTGGGAGGACTGCTGGAAGAGTCGCAAGTCGCGATTCGGTGGGTGCCGCAAACGTGAGACCGACGCCCTCCTTCGTTTCATGGATCAAAGTCGAGCGTCGCTCGACCGGACAGCCGAGGCGGCTGTCCCTATATACTCTTGAAACTCTTCACAAGAATTGAGGAGATGCGAGCCGCATCGCGCGCGGCGCGGCAAGGCGGCATGCGGCTGGGACTTGTTCCGACCATGGGAGCACTGCACGCGGGACATCTGTCGCTGGTGCGTGCGGCGCAGGCGGCATGCGACGCCGTTGCCGCGTCGATCTTCGTCAATCCCACGCAGTTTGGGCCGAATGAGGACCTGGCGAGCTATCCGCGATCGTTCGAGCGCGACCGCGAACTGCTGGAGCGCGAGCGGGTTGACTGGCTGTTCGGTCCGAGCGTCGAAGAAATGTACCCCGCGGGAGCTGTAACCTGGGTGACGGTTGAAGGGTTAAGCGGGAAGCTCGATGGCCGCTCGCGTCCGGGACACTTCCGCGGCGTCACAACCGTGGTCGCCAAACTATTTCATATTGTCGAGCCGGATCTGGCGTTCTTTGGACAAAAAGATGCAGCGCAGCTGGCGATCATTCGTCGCATGGTGCGCGATCTGAATTTTCCGGTCGAGATCGTGGCGTGCCCAATTGTGCGCGAGCCAGATGGACTGGCGATGAGTTCGCGCAACGCCTATCTCAACGCGGAACAGCGCAAACAGGCTCTGGCGCTGCATCGGTCGCTGATGCGCGTGCAGCGGCTGGCGGATGCGGGGGAGCGGGACGCAGGCAAGCTTCGGCAGGCCGGACGCGAAGAATTTCGCAGCGAACCTGCCGTGCGGCTCGACTATTTTGAGATCGTCGATCGGGATACGCTCGATCCCGTTACGGATATTTCCGACGGTGCGCTCGTCGCCATAGCCGCCTACGTGGGAACGACCCGGTTGATCGATAACATTCTGCTGGGGAAATAAAGCCGGAAGACAGCAAACAAAAGAAGACAGCAAACAAAATAGCTTAGAAAGTCGGAATCCCCACCCTAACACTCAGAACGCAGTTAGGGTCGGGAACCCTCACTGCTCGTAACGCGCGGTGTTGAAATCTTAATACGGATAGCCGTCGCCGTAGTCCCAACCCCACCAGGGTCCCCAGGCGTTATACCAGTAGGGTGGCCAATACCAGAAGGGATCCCAACCCCATCCCCAGCCGGACCCCCACCATCCCAAGCCTAAGCCCCAGCCCCAACCCCAACCGAGTCCCCAACCACCCCAGCCCCAACCTCCATAACCATAGCCGCCTCGCCATGGGCCATATCCGCCGCGCCAGCCAACTCCGAATCCCGCTCTGCCGCCAAAGTTGCCTGCGACGCGGGATCCTGCAAAACCATGCCACTGGCCGTCTGCCAGACCGGCATGGGTTGCGGCACGGTCACCGGCCCACGCTCGCCCACCTGCGAAGCCGCGCCCCGCTCCGGAGAATCCGCCACGATTGCCGTAACCACCGAATCCGCGACTGCCGTAGCCGCCGCGATATCCTCCAAAGCCGCTACTTCCATGGAAGCCACCGCCGTATCCGCCGCTATGGAAACCACCCCCGAAGCTACCTCCGCCGTGGAAACCGCCTCCACCGCCGCCGTGGCCGCCTCCGCCACGCTGGGCAAGAACCGGGGTGGGTAAGCAAACGAGAATAACGGATGAAACTGCTGCGACAAGAGCGTTCGACAAGGTGGACATTCTCATGGTTGGCCCCTTCCACCTGACAAGGTGAGTTGCGCAGGGATGGCGACACACCTCTGGTAGAGCTATCTAATTTGAACCCAATCTCCGCCGAGAAGTTGTCCCGGCCCAAAACCTCATTTCTTTGCCCCCTAATGCCCAGTAGGATCAACGGTCCAGCACGATCCTAGGGGCGGGGCATTGCCACGGCCGCACTGGCCGGCGGCTCGATATGCTGTCGTACCAGCGCTTCGACTTCGCTCCAAAGACGAGGATCGCACTCACTCTGCGCGTGGCCGGGCGTGAGCACGCGATCGTACCAGGAAAGCCGGCTCTGGCATTGAACCGGTGTATGCCTGTAATCGAAGCGGAAATTTCCCAGAATTTCGGTTCGGGAAGGATCAGTGGCCCGGATCTGGCGGCGTCCATGGATCAGCCCCTGCGTCTGATAGAAGTTGACCGCTTCGGTGACATTGGGCGGAATGACCTTGTCGTTCTGCCACGGTTTGGCCACGCTATCAACTTGAACGGTCAACAGCACGGGGATTCCCATGCGGCGCAGTTCGCGAGCCAGCATCACGACGGCCGAACCGCCCCAGCTTTGACCGAAGAGAATGATGCGCGCCCGGTCTTTTTCCTGTGGGCTGAGACTGCCGTCGTGGTCGCGATCCAGAAGACGCAAGACGGTCTCGTAGGCGGCTTTTCTGTGCCGATTTTCGAAGACTTGCACGTAGGCATCGGAGGAATCGGTGCGTTCGATGCGCTCGGCCACCTGAACTGGCCCATGATTGGGATTGTCATGCCGCACGAATCCGCCCACGAAGCCAATCACGATGTAATCCGGAAATTTCTGAACATGCTCAATGGCGCCGCCTTCGGCAAACAGCGGGAGGGCCGTGGCGATGCTCAGAAAAGCAGCGAATAAGCAACGAGATCGCGCCAGGGCGGACACGTGGACTCCAGTCGGTAAGACCTTTTCGCTGGACGAAGTTCTGCCAGCTACTGAGATGCCGCGAAGGCTCTCGCGGGTTCGGCAATTTGTGGATGTTTTCGCGAAGACGTGAAAAGCCGTGGCCAGCACGGGTTTTCCCCCACTTAACCCGCCGAACAGTGTACACCCGGAGGTCAAGAGGGGGCAGGTTTTCGCGCACCGGGCCCTCTGGAATTGTCTCCTCAGACTTGGGCGGCCAGGCGTTTGGGCCCTGACACGAAAGGATTGCCGGCGATCAGGTAGCGCAGCTTTCGCTCGGCCGCCTTGGTGATTCCGATCCGCGGCGAGAGGCAGATACGTCTGGAACGATATCCGTCGTTCCCGATCCAAAGACCGCTGCTCGGCGATGTCATATCGCATCCGTTGTCGCGGATGCGGGTAATGCCGAAGGCTTCGGCGAGCCGTCCCGGGCCGCTGGTGAGCTGGCGCAGGTCGCGTGGAGTGCGGATAGTAACGGCACGCGCCTGAGCCATCCCTTCGATTCCCGTGAGTGGTTCGAGCGCACGGAATAGCACGCATCCCGCCTGGCCTTCCGGTTCGCAGGAAACGTTCAGGCAGTAGTGATTGCCGTAAATGAAATAGACGTAAGCGTGGCCGGGCGGGCCAAACAAAACTTCGTTGCGGAGCGTTCGTCCGGCAGAACCATGCGCTGCCGGATCATTTTCGCCAAGGTAGGCCTCGACTTCGACGATCCGGGCGGTAAGCGTTGCATCTCGATCTTGGCTGGCGCGAACCAGAACCTTTCCCAGCAGTTCGCGGGAGACTTTTCGAGGATCACGGGCAAAGAATTCGCGCAGCAGAGGACGAATCACAATCGTTCACCACGGAGTCACGGAGGCACGGAGAAAACAAATCTCACCGTCTTTCTGGGGCTTTGTACCTCTGGGACACATAGAATCTCTCTTTAGGGCAACAATCTCGCTACGCCGATTTTTTCGTCGATTTCAGATACTCCAGCACCTCTTCGGCGTGGCCGTCAGGCTTGACGTTCTCGAAGATGTGCTCGATTTTGCCATCGGGACCGATCACAAACGTGGTGCGCGCCACTCCCATCACTTTCTTTCCGTACATGTTTTTCTCTTTCATGACGCCGAAGGCGTGGGCGACCTTCTTGTCGGCATCGGCCAGCAAAGGGAAGGGGAGATTGAATTTTTCCGAGAATTTCTTCTCCGCCGCGACCGTATCGGGCGAGACTCCGAGCAGCACGGCTCCGGTTTTCTGAATCTTACTGTATGTGTCGCGGAACCCGCACGCTTCGATGGTGCAGCCGGGCGTGTCAGCGCGAGGGTAGAAATATAAAACCGCGGTCTTTCCGCGCAGGTCTTTTAACGAGATTTCTTTTCCATTCTCGTCCTGCAAAGTGAAGTCGGGCGCTTTATCATGGATATTCATGAACTTTCCTCGTCGAAGATCGAACTTGACGCGTGGCGGGGCCAATAAAGCAAGCGGAGGGCCAGCCGCCGAGATTCTACATGGAATGATTCTAGAGCACGAAATTTCGCGCCGCATACGTGGCCTCGCCGCGGCGAGCATGCTGGCCTGCGCCTTACTGTGGAGCGCCCCGGTCGCGGCTCAGGGCGACCTTCCGCAAATCATGCCGTCGGAGCACAAGCTTCCGACCAAGAAAGACCTGGGGCCGCGGGCACTCGCGATCCTGCAGATGGGAGAAAAAGGAAAGACTTCGCTGGTGCCCATCGCGATCATGATCGATGGCAAGTTCTGGGACGCAAGCGCGTACAAGGCCGACCCTGTGCCCATGGCGCTGGAATCGGGCACGGTTTATGAAGTCGAGCGCGACGGAAGTTCCCAGGGGCTGTTCACCGTGGGCAGCGCTCTGCACAGTAATGCCGTGAACGGGCCCGTACCGTGGCTTGCAACCGGCTCCTGGGTTCCGGCAGGAACAGAAACCAAGAGTACTGTGATGACGGCCCGGGCGGTGCCGCTCGGGTTGACCGATACCGATGCTCCTCCGCGGCTGACCAGAGATCCCACGAAGGTTTATCCAGAGAATCCGGCAGCGAGCGGTCCGGCGGCTTCGTCCCCAAACTCCGGAGGGTCTAGTGATGGGCCTCCGCGGCTGAACAAGCCGGAGCCGTCGCCATCATCGTCGCCGAGTTCGAGTGGTTCGGGTGATGAACCTCCACGCCTGTCTAAGCCGGCTTCGTCTTCGGATTCCCAACCCTCCAGCTCAGGGCAGACCGGTTCAGGGACCGGATCGGCGCAGACATCGACAAATTCATCCCCGGCTCCTGCCAAGCCCGGAAGCGGCAAGGCGAGCACTCAAGAAAATGTTCCGGTAGATGACAGCGGAGCGGGTGCTGCCGATCGTCCGCTGTTACGGCGCGGCAAGCCGGCAGTGTCTTTCGCCGACGAAGATTTCCCTGGCTACAGCAAGCCCGGAGTAACGGCGTCGGCAAAGCCCGCGTCGACGGCCGCGAAGAGTGAATCGACCCCCGGGCCCCTTCAGTTGATCCCGGCCATTTCGGATGCGCACGGTCCGGAGCCACATTCCTATGCGTTCGAGTGGCTTACGGGCGAGGAAAGTCAACGCCACGACCAGATGGTGGCCCTCGCCAAAGAGCAACTGGCCTCGTACTTGAAGGCGCAGGCGAAAGAGGAAATCAAGCCAGAAGCGCGTCCTTCACGGACGTCTCACCGTGAGCCGGCGAAAAAAATGCCCGAGCCGATCCTGGAAAATGTGAAGATGATCGCCTACGACTTGTGGCTCAGCAATCAGCCGGTCATCGTTTTCAGCGCGGACGCGCACATGCCGCCGGACGCGCAAACCGGGGAATTCAGCAATCTTACGTATTCGATTACGATCGTCGGGTACCCCGACATTTACAACAATGTGCACAAACTGTATGTGGGAGTCACCGACAAGTACCATCTCGACGTGACTCCACGCCTCGATCTGATCGATGCTGTCGATGCGGACGGAGACGGGCGCGGTGAATTACTGTTCCGCGAAACCTCCGATGCCGGGACGGGATGGGTGGTCTACCGCGCTTCCGCCGACTCGCTGTGGAAGATGTACGACAGCTTGAATCCAGAGTAAAGGCGAATTGCAAGGGACGGGACTCTCAGAGCACATTCCTGGAACTTTCGCCGCTCCATTACAATGCCTGATGGAGCCCAGCCAGTTTGCGCCTGACACGACGAAAGTTCATCCATTCCGCATTGAGTGCCGGCGCTCTAGCCGCGCTGCCGGTTGCATTTTCCGCATGCAGCGTCTCTTCTAAAGCAGGGACAACCGCTCCTCGGCATTCCACCGCTGCACAATTCGAATCGCCGGCCGACTTCACTTTTCCCAAGGGATTTTTCTGGGGCGCCGCAACTTCGTCATATCAGATCGAAGGCGCGTGGAACGAAGACGGCAAGGGAGAATCCATCTGGGATCGGTTCACACATACGCCGGGAAAGATCAAGAACGGCGACACCGGCGACATTGCCTGCGATTCTTATCATCGCTGGCGCGAAGATCTCGCGCTGATGCGTGCGATGAATGTCAACAGCTATCGCTTTTCACTTTCCTGGCCGCGGATGCAGCCCGCCGGGTCGGGCGCGGTGAATGCGAAGGGAATCGATTATTACAGCCGGCTCGTCGACGCGCTGCTGGAAGCGGGAATCCGGCCATTCGTGACGCTCTATCACTGGGACTTGCCGCAGGTTTTAGAAGATGCCGGCGGATGGCCGGACCGTGACACGGCATCGCGATTTGCAGAGTATGTGCAGCTGGCTGCGCGGATGCTCGGCGATCGAGTCTCCGACTGGACCCTGTTCAATGAGCCGGACTCCTTCGTCGATCTGGGATATCTCGAAGGGACACACGCGCCCGGGCGCAAGAGTCTGGTCGATTTCTTGCGTGCTACGCATGTCGTAAATCTGGCACAGGGAGCCGGTTTCCGCGCTCTAAAAGCCGTATGTCCCAAGGCGAGGGTAGGCACCGCGTTCTGGATGTCTCCCTGCGAACCGGCCACCGATTCTGCGGAAGACAAACTCGCCGCCGAGCACGCCCACGCCTTCGTGAACACATGGTTTCTCGATCCCCCGCTGCGCGGCCGCTATCCCAACGCTCTGACTTTTCTGCCGGAACGCATCATGGGCATTCGTCCCGGCGATATGGAGGCGATGCGCGTCCCGTTAGATTTCATCGGCATCAATCTCTACACCCGCACTATCGCCTCCGCGCCCAGGGTGCTGGAGCGAGTCACGAGCGCGCAGGAATGGCTGTTTCCGGTCAAGATGGAAGGCGGCCAGTCGGGTCCCAAGACCGACCTCGATTGGGAAGTCTGGCCGAAAGCCTTGTATGACATGGTTATGCGCATTACGCGCGACTACAGCCGGCCGGCGATCGAGATCACGGAAAGCGGTTGCGCGTATAACGATAGTCCCGACGCGAACGGCGAAATTCACGATGAACGCCGCATTTCTTATCACCGCGAGTACATCTCTGCGCTGGCGCGGGCGATAGCCGAAGGCGCGAACGTCCGCAGCTACCACGCTTGGAGCTTGATGGATAACTTCGAATGGGCGGAAGGATACAGCCCGCGCTTCGGGCTCAGTTACGTGGATTTCAAAACGGAGGAACGAACCATCAAAGAGTCTGGCCGGTGGTATGGTAAGGTTGCCGGCGAGAATCGCATCTAGCTTTCACATCGTTCGTTGATTCCATCACTGCTTTGTCATCCTGAGGCGCGCTTTTTGCGCCGAAGGATCTTTGCATCCCGCAGGGAGCATTCGTACTTCACTTTGATCCCGCCCTAGTTGTTGGGAACCTTCAAACGATCGCGTTCTTCTGCGAGCTTCTTCTGCAGCGCCGGATTGACCAGCGAAACCGGGACTTCTAAATCGCCAACCTTGAACTCCGTGGGATCGAACGTTGCGTAGCCATCTTTCTCGCCGATGTGCCCGGCGATCGTGATCCAGACATCCTTGCCGGCGATTTCGGTGAGAAATTGTCCGTGCACCAGATCGCCGTCAACGCTGATCTGCTGATCTTTGATGGGCGGCGCACCGCTGCCGATATTTGAGTCGGGGGTGAGACCCGCGCTCCCTGCCGCTCCGAGCGCCTGCGCCAGGACGGCGCTGATCTCATCCGAGTTAACTTTAGGTTGAGCTTGCGGTTGGCTACTCTGCGCGGTCGCAGAAGCCGGTGTTGAAGTCGGGGCAACGGCGGAGGCGCTGGCTCGCGGTGAGCTGCTGATAGCTCCCTGAGACTGGCTCGCGACCGCGCTTGAGGGCACCATGTTTTGATCGATCGAGCCCGCATGTTCTTCCGTTGCTGCCGGAACTCGCGGCTGCGTCACCGGCGCAGGCCTCTTCAGAACCAGACAAATCGCGACCAGCGATGCGGTCAGGGTAGCAATGCTGATGATGCGGTCGATTTTGAACTTCATGGCATTTCTCCGGAGGTCCGGCCAGGCAGAGGATCCCATCTACAATGGTAGCCACGGACATAAGGGGAAATCAGATGACGGAAGTCACATCGCGATGGTGTCGGACATTAAGGTGTAGGACCGGGTTTCTGACCCGGTCAAGCGGCCAAGAGATCGCCTGGACATCCGTTAATCTTGGTGTGCTAACGCACTTCCTGGAAAACGATCGTGTAGCCGTCGGGGTCTTCTGCGCTGAAGAGTTTGAGCCCGTATGGTGCTACTTTTGGACGCTCAGCCTTCAAACCCCGGTTTCTGAGCTCCCGATAAGCAAGCTCTACGTCGGAGCACGCGATGTAAAACACAGCATCCTTGGGACTCTTCTCTGGAGGTTCGAGTGGGCGCTCATTCGAGTCATATTGAGTGTTCAGCATGATCTCGGCTCCTCCAAATCGTAGCAGCATCCAGTGAGAAAACCGACCCTCCTTGGTCTCTACTTCAGGTGACGCCGAGACTACCGCGAAACCGAGCACGTCCCGGTAGAAAGCAAGCGATCGTGGCATATCGAAAACGCCGATCAGCGGGGTCAATCCCAGAGGCGAGAAGCCCATGATTCCTCCGAAACTCGATCTCGTGGACACGGGGAAAGTGAACCAACGCTTTTTTCGTCCCACGCAATCTTGTTCATAACAAAACTATCCCAGCTTCCTGGTCAGCAATTCGTTCACGACCTGCGGGCTGGCCTGGCCTTTGGAAGCCTTCATCACCTGGCCAACGAAGAAGCCGAGCATGGTCTTCTTGCCGCCGCGATATTGCTCGACCTGCCTGGGATTGGCAGCGAGCACTTCATCGATGATCTTTTCGAGGGCTGAGGTATCGGTCGACTGCTGCGGCCGTCCTTCTTCTTCATAAACAAGGGGAAAATCTTTACCGCGCTCAAAGGCAAGGTCATACAGATCCTTCAGCATCTTGCCTGAGATGGTGCCCGATCCGACCAGATCGGCCGAGGCCGCGACGCCGCGCATGGAAATGGGAGAGTGCTCGATTTCGAGGTTCTTGGCTTTCAGACGTCCCACAAGCTCACTTTGCACGAGGTTCGCCACACGCTTGGGATTCTTGGCAGCCCGCGCCGCTTCTTCGAATTGATCGGCCAGCGACCTGGAAAACGTCAGCACCTGCGCGTCGTATTCGGTGATGCCGTACTCCTTCACCATGCGCGCGCGGCGTGCCTCGGGTAATTCGGGCAGCGTCCGCGCGACTTCCGCTCGCCATTTTTCATCGATCACCAGCGGGAGCAAATCGGGCTCGGGAAAATACCGGTAATCGTGCGCCTGCTCTTTGGAACGCATGCCATAGGTTTTCCCTTCATTCGCGTTGTAGAGGCGCGTTTCCTGAGTGACCGTGCCGCCCGATTCGATCACATCAATTTGCCGGGTGATCTCGTACTCCAGCGCTTCGCGAATGAAGCGGAATGAATTCACGTTCTTGATTTCCGTCTTTGTTCCGAATTCCTTTTGCCCGCGCGGACGGACGCTGACATTGGCATCGCAGCGCAGCGAGCCTTCCTCCATGTTGCAATCGCTCACCCCGGTGTAAAGGATGATCTCCTTAAGCCGGGTCAGATATTCATAAGCTTCATCCGGCGACGAAATTTCCGGCTCGCTGACGATCTCGATCAGCGGCACGCCAGTGCGGTTGAGATCAATTGCAGTTTTTTCGTCCGAGCCGGGGAACCCTTCGTGCAGGCTCTTCCCGGCGTCTTCTTCGAGATGGACGCGCGTGATCCCGATTTTCTTTCTTTCACTTTTCTTGCCTTCGCCGGTCGGCACTTCGATGAATCCATGCTCGGCCAGAGGCTTGTCATATTGCGAAATCTGATAGCCCTTGGGCAGGTCGGGATAAAAATAATTCTTCCGCGCGAAAATCGAAGTTTCGTTGATGCGGCAATTCAGCGCCATCGCGGCGAGTGTGGCAAACTCGACGGCTTTCTGGTTGAGAACGGGCAACGCACCGGGCATTCCCAGGCAAACCGGGCAGACATTCGTGTTGGGCGGCGCGCCGAAGCGAGTGGAGCAGGAACAGAAAATCTTGGTCGCGGTCAAAAGCTGAACGTGGACTTCGAGTCCGATCACCGGCTCGAAGCTCGACCGGATCGCGACAGAACGCTCTGCGCTGGTGGACATGCAGAGCAATTATAAGGGCTGATGCGACCTCTGCTATGGCGGCGTCGAAGGATGCAGGTAGTTATCCATCGGAATCTCAAAGAACATCAGTTCTTTCCCGCTGGCGTCATCAACGCCGGTGATCTCCATGCTCGATCCGGCCAGAGGAGCAGAGATTCCGGCCACATCGAAGAATAAAAATCCTGACTGGCTGGCATGTGGCTCAACCGCGCGAGCCGCGAATTGCGAACTCTCGACTTCGTCCCGCTGCTCCTGCGTGATGGCGCCCTTCACATTCTTGCGTGGAATCGGAATGGGACTGGGCCGCGTTTCTCCCTGCGGATTGACCAACCGCCGGTATATATCGTCGGAAGAAACCGGCGTGAGTTTCGCGCGATCGGGCTTGACCAGCGTGACCTGCATATTGGCGATCGATACCGGCCGATCGCCGTCATTGGTCACAACGAAAAATACGGGCAAGAATCCGTGCTCGGCGAAATTAATGGTGAAGATTTTCGCCTTCGCCGGAGTGTCGTAGGGATCGGCGGCGATGGCGACTTTCTCATCGGGATGGTTGTCGTGCGCAGGGTAGGACTTTGCCGGCTCAGCGACGGGCTTGACGAAAGGCTTGGACTTCGCCAGAAGCGGCGCAACCAGACCCGCCAGAAGCAGGGATGCCGTCGCCGCGATAATTCCCCAAGAGGCGATTCGGCGCTGACGAGTGCATGGCGATTGCGTAGCGACCGCACTTTGCATGATTGTGATTATAGGCGCGACCAGCAACCCGGTGTGCAGTCCGGTTCAGCGCTCGGGCTGAGCCGCTCTGATTTTAGCTGCCTCGATTTAGAATGACTCGGTTGATCTATCTCTTCTACAGCCTGCTGCTCGCGCTGGGGATGCTTCTGACGTCGCCATACTGGCTCTATCAGATCCTGCGGCACGGCAAATACCGCGTCGGCTTTCTGGAGCGCATGGGCCGAGTCCCGGCGCGCCTGTTGCGGAGTGCGGATACGCCACGTGTGATTTGGGTGCACGCGGTTTCGGTGGGCGAAGTTCTGGCTGTCAGCGGACTGGTTCAGGAAATGCGCCGCAAATTTCCCCAACATCGCGTGCTGGTGTCGACGACGACCGATACCGGACAGGCACTGGCGCGCCAACGCTTCGGCGAAGCAGGCGTCTTTTATTTCCCCATGGATTTCGCGTTTGCCGTCTGGCCCTATCTGCGCACCGTGATCCCGGAATTGATCGTGCTCGCCGAGACCGAATTCTGGCCAAACTTTTTGCGACTGGCGGCGGCGAGCGGCGCAAAAATTGTGGTCGTGAATGGGCGCATCTCAGACCGGTCCTGGCCCCGGTACCGCCGTTTTCGCTGGGCCTGGGAAAAAACGCTGGCGAATATCGACCTCTTTCTGGCGCAGACGGAGCAGGATTGCGAGCGGCTGCGCACGATCGGAGTTTCAGCCGAACGCGTGCGGGTCACCGGCAATCTCAAATTCGACGTCTCGGCCCCCGCACCGCCGCCCATCTTCGAGAGCCTTCGTCAATCGCTTGCCGACGAAAACGCCGGTCCAGTGCTGGTTTGCGGCAGCACGGTGGAAGGTGAAGAACCGCTGCTGCTGAGCGCATTTCGGAAGGTCAGAACGGAACACTCGGGCGCCGTGATGATCCTCGCCCCGCGGCATCCCGAGCGCTTCAGCGAGGTAGCAGATCTGATGGTCACGGCGGGCTTGCCGTTTTTGCGCCGCTCCGAGTGGAACGGAGAGCCTCTCGGTGGCAGCATTCTGCTTCTCGACTCAGTCGGCGAGTTGGCAGCGATCTATGCGCTGGCCGATATTGCCTTTGTGGGCGGCAGCCTGGTTCGGCGCGGCGGCCACAATATCATTGAGCCCGCACAGCATGGAGTGGCAATCGTGGTTGGTCCGCACACGGAAAATTTTCGGGATGTTGTCTCTCAGTTCCAGAGCCGCGATGCCGTCCGAATCGTCCGCCCCGAACAATTATCGCGCACGTTGATCGATCTGTTGGCCAATGAGGGCGAGCGCCGCGCCTTGGGCCAACGCGCGCAGCAAACCGTGCAATCGCAGATGGGCGCGACCCTGCGTACGACGGACGCACTCGAGCGTTTGTTAGTAGCACGCCAATCGGCGCAACCTGCTTCCGCCAAGGCGGCGCACAACCCTTGAATCTTCTTTCTTCCATCTACGGCAGCATCGTGGCCGGGCGCAACGCGCTTTATGACCGCAGGATCATGCGAGCCCGTCGCCTGCAAGGACCGGTGGTCAGCATTGGCAACCTTTCGATGGGAGGTTCGGGCAAAACTCCGTTTGTAATCCTTCTGGCAGAGCTGCTGAAATCCCGCGGCATTTCATTCGATGTTCTTTCGCGCGGCTACGGGCGCGAGTCGCGAGGCACGCTGCAGGTCGATCCGGGCGGCCTTGCGCCACAGTTTGGCGATGAGCCGTTGTTGATTGCGCGCCGGTTGAAGGTTCCTGTCATTGTGGGTGAAGATCGCTTCGACGCGGGCCAATTCGCGGAATCCAAGTTTGGTTCGCAACTGCATTTGCTCGACGATGGATTCCAGCATCGCCAGCTTCACCGCGATTTCGATATCGTGCTGGTCACGCCGCAGGATGCGTGCGATCGTCTGCTTCCGGCAGGGCGTTTGCGTGAGCCGCTCGAATCCTTGCGTCGTGCCGATGCGGTTGTGCTGACGAGCGGAGCATCGCCGGAATCTTTTGCGCTCGACGGCAAACTGGTCTGGCGAGTACGGCGAGGCATCGCCCCGCAAAATGTTCCTACGCGGCCCGTGGTTTTCTGCGGAATCGCGCGGCCGCAGAACCTTATTCTGCAATTGCGCAGCGCCAATATCGAACCTGCGGCCGAGGCGTTCTATCGCGATCACCACGCGTACACTGAAAGCGACATCCGCGACCTGCTCGCGCTCAGGAACCAAAGCGAAGCAGGCGGGTTTGTCACGACGGAAAAAGACGCGGTCAATCTTGGGTTTCATCTTTCGGCGCTGCGTCCGCTGTGCGTCGTGCCGGTTCGAATGCAACTCGACGATGCCGCTAACGTTCTCGATACCATGCTCCACGCGATCGAAGAACGCAGGCGTGCCTCATGAGAAAATCGGTCAGAACGAGCGATGACGAAACATCCCAAGGAAGCCGAGAGGCTCAAGAAGATCGTCGAGGCGTTTCCTAACGTCACGGTCACGATGCTGGGAGATCTGGTCGCGGACGAGTTTGTTTTCGGCGAGATTTCGCGCGTCTCGCGCGAGGCTCCAGTGCTGATTTTGAAGCATCGCGAGCGTACGGTCGTACCTGGAGGCGGTGCCAACGCGGCCAATAATCTGGCCGACCTTGGTGTCAATGTTCTTCCTGTCGGTATCGTCGGGGACGACGAACCCGGACGTTTGCTGCTCAAGCATTTCCGGCACAAGCGCATTGCGGTGAGCGGCGTTCTCAGGGACAAGAGTTTTACCACAGTAACAAAGACGCGCATTTTGGCCGGAATGGCGCATACGGCGCGGCAGCAGATCGTCCGCATGGATCGCGAACCGCAGGAGGCGCCCAATGCGCACCTGACGCGGGAACTCTATCTGGCAGCTCGGAATTATGCCCACGCTTCCGACGCGCTGCTGGTCTCCGACTACGGCTACGGCTCGGCAACTCCGGCCCTCGTCGCCGCGTTACGAGAAAAGGGCAAGCTGCAAACGGTGCCAATTATTCTCGACTCGCGTTTTCGCATGCTGGAATATTCGGGCGTCACATCGGCCACGCCCAATGAGCCGGAAGTCGAAGAAGCGCTGAGCATCCGCATCGGGCACGACTGGACGAGGCTCGTTACTGCCGGCGAACAGCTGATGCGGCGCATGAAGTTGCAATCGCTGGTGATCACGCGCGGGCGCGACGGCATGGTTGCTTTCGATGGCAAGCACAATCCGGTCGATATCCCGATCTTTGGCTCCGATCAGGTCACGGACGTGACCGGAGCCGGCGACACGGTCATTGCCGCCTACACTGCGGCGCTGGCAGCGGGAGCATCGACCGAAGAAGCGGCGCAAGTCGCCAATTATGCCGGTGGAATCGTCGTGATGAAGCGCGGAACGGCGACGGCTACGCAGAAGGAACTGTTAGAGGCGATCGAGCAGTCACCGCCGGCGACCAGGCAGCATTGAGCGCTGACTGCGGTGCTGGTTGGGAAGGGTCGGCCTTAAGGCCGTTCGTAAATTCAGCCTCTTCAGACCCGGCTTTAGGCGCTGGCGGCCTGACCAGAGCTTCCTTGAACATGCATTCGACGAAGCTGAATTACAGCGCACATTGAACGAAAACAACAAAATCTTCGGCCGCGAGGAACTGCGGCGTCAAGTCGAGGAGTGGCGCCGCGCCGGAAAGCGCGTCGTACTCGCGAATGGCGCATTCGATCTCCTCCATGTCGGGCACGTTCGTTACTTGATTGCGGCCAAGGCCCTGGGCGGTAAACTCGTGGTCGCCATCAACTCCGATCAGTCCGTGCGTGCGCTGAAAGGTGAAGGGCGCCCTATTGTTCCCCAACAGGAGCGCGCGGAAATTGTGGCTGCACTTGAGCCAGTCGACGCAGTCGTAATTTTTCCCGAGCTCGATGTGCGCGCGATTATCCGCGAAATCCGCCCCGAGATTCAGGCCAAGGGAACCGACTATACCGCTGACTCGGTTCCGGAGCGCGACGCAGTTCACGAATACGGAGGGCGGGTCGAGATCGTCGGCGACCCGAAAAATCACTCCAGCAGCCACATCATTCGATCGCGCCTTTCTTCGAGGAAGCAGTGATCGCGGATTCCGACGTGACTTACCAGATCGAGCGACTTCTCGTGGTGCGGCTGGGCGCCATGGGAGACGTAATCCACACGCTGCCTGCCGTGGAGGCCTTACGCGAGGCATTCCCGAACGCGATGATCGGCTGGCTGATTGAAGAACGCTGGACGGAACTTCTATGCGCGGCAGGAGTGCCGCGGCGCGGAGCGCGATCGCCACAGCGGCCGCTGGTGGATTGGGTGCACACGGTCGATCTGCGTGGATGGAAAAAGTCATTTCTCACGGCTACGACTGCGCAGCAGATCGCGCGGGTGTGGAACGATGTACGCAGTGTTGGTTACGAAGTCGCGGTGGATCTGCAGGGCGCGATTCGATCGGCGATTCTCGCCCGTTGTTCTGGTGCTCGCGCGATTTGGGGCGCGGCTGAGCCTTGGGAATGTCCGGCCAGCCTGTGGTACTCGCGGCCTGTCATCACGCGCGGCACGCACGTCGTCGATCAGAACCTCTCAGTTGTCGAAGCGCTGGCGCAAAGGAAATTTGCCAGTCCGCACGCGAAACTTCCTCGGGACCACCCCGCTGAACAACGCGTGGGTAAAATTCTGGCCGAAGCTGGAATTCGCGACTTTGCACTCTTGAATCCGGGCGCGGGATGGGGAGCGAAGCGCTGGCCGGCGGAACGATATGGCTTGGTCGCGAAATCCCTCGTCGATGACGGTCTGCGCTCGATCATCAACTACGGTCCGGGCGAAGAAGAACTGGCGCGCGAAGCGGAAGCTGCGAGTGAGGGCGCGGCCGCGCTGCTCGAGAGTTCCATCACACAGCTGATCGCGCTTACACGTGGTGCCAAACTGTTCATCGGAGGCGACACTGGTCCGCTGCATCTGGCCGCAGCTTTGCGCGTTCCCGTGGTGGCGATCTTCGGCCCGACCAACCCCGCGCGCAATGGACCATACGGAACGCGTAACATCGTGTTGCGCAATCTGGCGAGCCCAACGACACATGCGCGGCGTTCCGACCCGGACAGAGGGCTGCTCAATATAAGCGTAGAGGATGTAGTCAGCGCTGCTCGGGAGTTGCTTCACGACGCAGCCACGGAGACGCGCCATGGCTGAGTCATCGGCTGGCTGGCCAAAAATTGCACGACGGATTCGCGTGCCGCTGGGATTTGGTTTCGCCGTGCTGTATCTCTGGCTGGCGCATCCCACATGGTCTTTCATCGGCTTTGGCGCGATCGCGATTGTGCCCGGACTCTTGATCCGTGGGCTCGCATCCGGTCACGTGCGTAAGAATGAAGCTCTTGCGACGACTGGTCCGTATGCGTACACGCGCAATCCACTTTATCTCGGATCGCTCTTGATTGGCGTGGGATTCGCCATTGCGGCACGCAGTTGGTGGATCGGGCTCGCGCTGACGCTGATGTTGTTCGCGATCTATGTTCCGGTGATCCACGGCGAAGAGAAGTTCTTGCGGGAGAAGTTTCCGGAATTTGAAGAGTATGCCCGCAACGTTCCGAGAATGTTTCCGAAATTCACGGCATATGCGCGAGCGGAGCAAGGCTCCGGTGGATTTTCGCTCGAACTCTATCGAAAGCACCGCGAATACAACGCCCTGATGGGAGCGCTTCTGATATTGGCAGCGCTGATCGCGAAGAAGGAGTTACTAAAACAGTAAGAATGTGACCGAATGCGGGCAGCACTCACCCCCAGGCCTGTCATCCTCAGCGAAGCGAAGGATCCCATGTAAGCGAATCGCGGCACAGGCGCATCGAGGGATTCGCCCCGTGCGCCCAAGGGCGCCGTGAGAATTCCCTGTGAGGCTGACGTTGCCGCAGACTGCATGAGATCCTTCGACTCCGTGGATGCTTCGGCTTCGCGAAGCATCGCTCCGCTCAGGATGACAGCGAAACAAGGGAAGGTCATTTCTCCGCCACTAGTTGCTTCGCGCGACTTAATTCCGGACGCGTGGAGTTGCCGCCTTCGCAGGTCTTCACCAGCAACGCGTAATATTCTTCGGCGTCCTCCTGTTTGCCGGCTTCCTGAGCCGCACGGGCCGCGCCGTAGAGTCCGTCGAAGCGGTTGGGATTCAGCTTCAGATCCGCTTGATATGCCGCGAGTGCTTCCTGCGGGCGATTAGCTTCGAGCAGGAGGTCGGCAAGAAGTTCGTGAGCCGGAAGATATCCGGTGTTGCTGAAACCGTCGGTTTCCTTGTCGGCCAGCGGCTTCAACAGCGCGATTGCATCGTCATCTTTGCCTTCTGCATGGGCGATCCACGCTTGCGGTTCGGCGATCTGACGGTCGAGAAAATCCGCATCGTCCTTGCGGTTTTTCTCGACCAGCCACTTGGAAATAGACTTCAGCTCTTCGATATCTTTCTGCGCTCCCGCGACGTCTCCGGTGCGCGCCGCGCCGATCGCCCGCGCCAGATAGGTTGCAGACCTGTTGTCTGGATCGCCGGAGACTGGAGTCAGTGATGCTGCCTGTTTCCAGTCGTGCAGTTCCAACGCGTAGCTAGCCTCGAAGCGCTCTTCCGACTGAAGCCTCACATCGAAATCCATCCCATACATGTTCTTCGTAGGCGGCATGGTCTTCACTTCGTCGATGACCTTGGCGGCTTCCTCTTCGCGTCCGCTTTGCAGATACGCGTAGACGAGGAAATCCATGGCGTGGAACTGATGGCCTTCACCGCCCATGCCCATTGCGGCCGTCTTGCGCGTGGCGGCGATCGAGGCGAGATTGGAATTGATGTCGTCTTGCCACAATCCCACGCGGGCGAAGATGTGCGACGGCATGTGCAGCGCATGCGGCGC
>JASHQK010000480.1 GCA_030039195.1 Candidatus Sulfotelmatobacter sp. | reverse complement strand
CCTTCTTCACCGGAAAACCAAGGTTTCCGCCAAACTGTTGCCGGCTCAGAGTGTTCTTGATGGGAGAACCGACCGAATCGGGGACCGCGGGATTGAACGTCGCACCCGGCGCTAGAGCCTGGCTGTAAGCAAAGGGATCGCGAGCATCCATTGCGTCATTGCGGAAAAATCCAAACAGCGTGCCGTGAACTTTGTTGGTACCGGACTTGGTCACGATATTTATGGAAGCGCCCGTCGCGGATCCCAGATCCGCCGCGTAGTTGCTGCGATTGATTTGAAATTCCTGCACGGCGTCCTGGCTGACCGTGAGGCGCACGCCGCCGGTATCGCCTCCCGTCTCTCCGCCGTCGACCGTGATGCTGTTGCCTCTTCCATTGCTGCCGTAGAAAGAAAGTCCGCTTTGCGGTGTTTGCTTGACTCGGTAATCCTGATCGTCGGCGAGCCGGGTCGAGTCGGAAACGCCCGGTGCCAAAAGAGTGAATGTGAGGTAATCGCGGCGATCGATGGGCAAGTCAGCAATATATTGCTGGTTAATCCTGTCGGCCTGGCTTCCCCGTTCGGTTTCGATCGTGGGAGGCTCGGCCATGACCTCGACTACGGTTTGAATCTGCGAGGGACTCATGCGGAAATCTGAGACGACCGACTGCCCAACCGCGACGATGACGCCTCGGCGAAGTTCGGTTGCGAAACCGGCAGCACCGGCACTCACATCATAAGTGGATGGCGATAGTCCAGTGACCCGGTACTGACCTGCTGCATCGGTCACAACCTTGCGATTGAAGCCCGTCTGCGTGTCGACAACGCTGACCGTTACTCTCGGCACGACGGCGCCGGACGAATCAACTACAGTTCCGGTGATGGTGCCAGACGAACCCACTCCCTGCGCCAAGGCCAAACCGGCTGTGAACAGCAGGAGCGCAAGCAGACAAACCCGTTCTTTCATTCGGATTCTCCTTCACGATTTGGTATCAGTGCATGGCCGAATTTCTTGTATCTGCCTGCCCGGGCAACTGCCCCAAGGGCCTGACGCGACTGCCATCGATTTCAGGAAATAATGAACGGCGATTTTTCAGGAGCCGAGGGCTTCGCATCCGGAAACCTCTTCCATGAGTCTCACAACCTCTAATGAAATACAGTTGAAAATTCAGTTCAGGGGATTTAGGAGCTCCCACAGCCTCAGCCGAGCTCAAATTGTGATAGCAGATATCACATAATAGTTACTAACGTCAAGAAGGAATGAATGGCTTGTCTGCACGCCTGGATCCGCCAGCATACCGGGATCAAGTCACCGCCTTGCCTTATTGAGGTCTAAGAACAACCCGGGCTGCCGCCCGCCCTCGACGCAGATCATCCAGAACCTGATTCACCTGCGAAAGTGGGCGGGATTCGATCTGGCAATGCAGTTTTCCGTCAGCCGCGAGTTCCAACACTTTTCGCAGATCTTGCCGGGTTCCGACGGCCGAAGCTTCAATTTTGATTTCTCCAGCCGCCATCAGGATGGGAGGGAAACAGATGTTCTCAGAAGGTAATCCCACCACAAGAAGAGTGCCGGTCGGCCGCAGACAGTAAAAAGCCATGTCGTACGCGGCCTTGGCCCCGGAACTGACCAGGGCAACGTGAATTCCGCCTCTGCGGCGCAGTTGTTTTACGACATCGGTCGTGGCCGCATTGAGTACATCGCTCGCGCCCAGTGTTCTGGCAAGTTCAAGCTTGGCCTCAGAAACATCGATTGCAGTAACTTCTGCTCCGAAGTTCTTCCCCAGCTGCACGGCAAGATGTCCCAACCCGCCGATTCCGAACACGGCCAAGCGCCGCCCAGCCAAGGGTTCAGCTTTCTTTAATGCTCGATAGACAGTGAGTCCGGCACAGAAAAGAGGAGCCGCATCGATTGCCGAGAGACTGCCGGGAATTCTCAGAACATGCGAAGCCGGCGCCTTCACGAATTCCGCATATCCGCCATCGACGGTTACGCCGGTGATTTTCTGACCTGGACAAAGGTTCTCGTTGCCGTTTCGGCAGAACTCACATTCCCCGCAACTCCAGTGAATCCACGGCACACCAACGAGATCCCCACCTTGGAGATCGTGAACCTGACTGCCTATCTCGACCACTCGGCCAGCAATTTCGTGGCCGAGAATCAAAGGTCGCTTAACGATCGGAGCAAGCTGCGGCCAATCGCCGTCGGCCACATGTACGTCCGAATGACAGGCGCCGCACGCTTCCACCTGAATCAAAACTTCATCGCAGGCTGGAGTCGGGCGATCGACGTCCTCAAGCGACAGCAGCTGGTTGAACTGGTGCAGGACGGCGGCTTTCATGACCGACCTCGAAAAAACGAAGGACAGCAACGACTGAACGTGACCTACGGTCTAACGGCGCGCAAAAAGAATTCCACCGCGCTATCTACACGCTCGGTCAGCTTGTGCGGTCCCGTAAGATCGACGGTCCACTGTCGGACTACGGTGTGGTAGAGCGCTTCCATGAACTCGGCCAGGTGAACTACTGGAAATGCGTCGGTTATTTCTCCCCGCTTCTGCCCTTGCGCCAGAATTTCGCGAAGCAGACCTGCCACAATGCACTCAGCTCCTCGTACCTCCGGAGAACGGACCGCATCCATTGCACCCGACAGTACAACAGCTTTCCACAGCGGACGATCGTTTTCCGCTTCGCACGCCAGCGAGTGATAAAGGCGCCGCAAACGATCTGCGGTGCTGGCTTTGGTCGAGAGTTCGGACTTCAGCCGTTCTGCGATGCACTCGAAGCCACGCTGGCCCACGTCGCGCAGAACGGCGTCTTTGCTCGGGAAATAACGAAAGAATGTGGGCTGGCTGATTTCGAGAATCCGCACGATGTCGTCGATGCGGGTCCTCTCATATCCCTGCTTGCGAAACAAACGAATCGCAGTATCGATAATCTGCTGACGCAATCGCGCCTTTTTGCGCTCGCGCAGTCCCGGGATTTCCTGTACCGGGGCTGGCGCAGTTCGCCTCATCACCTTTTCGTGAGTCCTGGTTCTGCGGATGGAAGCGACCTGAAGATGCGACATACTTCTCTCCTTTATCGAGATGTCCTGGCGAGATAATACGTACAAAATCGATATTAGCAAAAGGTCGCGGCTCGTTCTCCCCACAATGAAGAAGCCGACGGATCAGATTTCTTATTGCATCGCGGTTGACGTTAGCCACTAATATCTGATATAGACTAACACAATTTTCGTGCATTCTGTGGGTCCGATTTCGAGATTACAGCTGCAGACGCTTTCTGCGAGATCGCCCAACTTTACATCCGAGGAAAGATCATGGGATCTGCGACAGCAACTCCTCTTCGAGCCCAGGGCGGCGCGTTCCTTTTTGAAGATCGCGCTCCCGAAGATGTTTTTACCTTCGAGGACCTGAGCGACGAGCACCTCGCAATTGCTCGGACGGTCGACCAGTTTTGGACAAACGAAGTGGAACCGAATCTGGAGGCAATCCGTCAGCACAAGTCTGGTCTGGCTCTCGGCATATTGCGCAAGTCGGCGGAACTTGGCCTGGCGGCAATCGCGATCCCAGAAGAGTACGGCGGCATGGAGATGGATCTGTCGTCCGTGATGATCGCGAGCGAGCACCTTGCCCGTGACGGGTCCTACGGCTCCTGGCATTCCGCCCATACAGGCATTGGTACATTGCCGGTTCTCTTCTTCGGAACGGACGAACAGAAACGAAGATATCTTCCTCGATTAGCGAACGCTGAGTTGCTGGCCGCATACGCGCTCACGGAACCTTTGGCCGGTTCTGACGCCCTTGCTGTTCGCACTCGCGCAGATCTCACTGCGGACGGCAAGCACTACGTTCTCAACGGGCAGAAGATGTGGATCACCAACGGGGGCGCGGCTGACCTGTTTACTGTCTTTGCGAAAGTCGGTGGTGAGAAGTTCACTGCCTTCTTAGTGGAACGCAGTTTCGGCGGCGTGAGCAGTGGCGCTGAAGAACACAAGATGGGAATGAAGGGCAGTTCGACGACCGCTGTCTACTTCGATAATGTTGGTGTTCCGGTGGAGAACGTGTTGGGCGAAGTCGGACGCGGGCACGTGATTGCCTTCAACATTCTCAATATCGGAAGACTGAAGCTAGGCGCCGGTGCACTCGGCGGCGCCAAAGACGTGATTGCCATCTGTCTGAAATACGCCAAAGAGCGCAAAGCATTCGGCGCTTCGATCGCACAGTTTGGAGCGATCCAACATAAGCTGGCGGAAATGGCAATTCGCACATACGCGGTCGAATCGATGGTCTGGCGCGTAGTCGGACTCATCGAGAGTCAATTGCAGTTTGCTGTTCACGACAAGTCCGCCAAGACTACGAGCGAACTCAAAGCGGTTGAGGAGTACGCAGCGGAATGCTCAATGGTCAAAGTGTTTGCCTCGGAAATGCTGGATTATGTCGTCGATGAGGGGGTACAGATTCACGGCGGGTACGGCTACCATCAGGATTATGCCGTTGAGCGAGCATACCGTGACTCAAGAATCAATCGCATTTTCGAAGGCACGAATGAGATTAATCGCCTTCTGATCTCGGGCATGCTCCTGAAACGTGCCGCGCGCGGTCAACTGGCCCTGATGTCTGCAGTTCAACCCGTATTGACCGCGACTCCGGACGAGATCGGTAACTCGCCGACGAAAGATGAAGAACTGCGTCTCGTCAAGAATGCTAAGAAGATCGCGCTTTTGATGATCGGCATCGCGTATCAGAAATATCGGGAGGAACTCGAAAAGCAGCAGGAGATTCTTATGCATCTTTCCGACATGATCATCGGGGTTTTTGCGATGGAATCTGCGCTCCTACGCTCTCGTCGGGTCGCCCGATCGACTAAAGGAGCAAGCGCCGCTGAGATGACTTCTGTCTTTTTGCGGGAGGCCATGAATCGAATAGAAATCTCCGCCCGAAACGTACTCGGTGCCTGTCTGGTTGATGAGGGCTTGCGACGAAGCATGGCAATGTTGCGCTCGCTGGCCAACCACGATCCGATCAATTCGATTCAATTGCGCCGAAACATTGCTGCTCGCCTGCTCGCAAGTGGTTGCTATGCAGTATGAGCTCCGCCAAGGCCCTCTCAAGAAAACAACTGACGTGAAGAGTTGAAGACTATCGCAGTCACCAACATTCATCAGATCTGAATTGAGATGCGAAAAACTATTCTGCGATCTTGCTTTCTGGATTGCGGAAATAGAGAAGAGTGATAGTCCCGAGAAAAACAGCGAACGCAGGGACCGACCATTGCAACCCGTCCACGAAGAAGGTTGTCAATGAAATTGCAGTCAGCAACACAATTCCGGCCAGAGTAAGTATCGGATGCCCTCGCAGACGCATGGGCAAACGCAACAGCCTCTCGCGAGGTACCGCTTTGCGAAAACGGAGATGGCTCACGAGAATCACCAGCCATACGAACAACATTCCGGCGACTGCAGTTCCATAGAGCATCAGGAAAGCGTTCTTCGGAGCGAAGATGGCCAGCAGAATGGCGGCGACAATCCCCGCGGTGGACGCCAGCAGTGCGCGATGTGGCACGCCGTTGCGGCTCACCTTTCCCATCCAATCAGGGCCATAGCCTTCCCGGCCGAGAGAAAACAGCATTCGGGTCGAGAGATACAGGTTGGTGTTGACGCTGGAGAGTGCGGCCGTGAGCACGACAAAATTCATGATCGCGGCGGCGAAGGGCACATGGGCTGCAGAGAATGCGATAACGAATGGACTGCCGGAGAGACCCAACAAACTGGTGCTCTGGTTCCACGGAACCATGGTCACCATAATCGCAATCGCCAACACATAAAACAGGATGAGCCGCCAGACGATATTCCGCATGGCGCGGGGTATGGTGACTTCGGGACGTTCGGCCTCTCCGGCGGTCACGGCGAGGATTTCCACTCCCATATAGCTCGTGATCGTGATAGTGAGCGAAAGCCAGACTCCTTTCCAGCCTGCGGGAAAGAATCCTCCATGTTGGGTCAGGTTGTCCCAACCGATGGCACCGTGAGATCCGCGACCGAAAATCAGAAAAATTCCAATCACGATGAAGGCCACGATGGCCGCCACTTTGATCATGGCGAACCAATATTCGAACTCGCCGAGGCGGTTCACTTGCATGGAATTGACAGCCACCAATGCAGCGGAAACCAGCGCCACCCAAATCCACTGCGGAACATTTGGAAACCAAAACGAAATGTAGATGCCGGCAGCGGAAACTTCGGCGCCGATGGCGATGATCTGTGCCGCACCGTAGGTTGCGCGGACGGAAAATCCCGCCCAGGGGTTGAGATAGGTCTCCGCGTAGACTCCAAACGCGCCCGCGACCGGATGCACGACCGCCATTTCCGCCAGTGCATACGACATGATCAGCGCAATGCCGGCGCCCAGAAGGTAAGAGAGAATTACGGCCGGC
Organism: Candidatus Sulfotelmatobacter sp.; assembly: GCA_030039195.1. Taxonomy (GTDB): domain Bacteria; phylum Acidobacteriota; class Terriglobia; order Terriglobales; family Acidobacteriaceae; genus Sulfotelmatobacter. The sequence continues at coordinate 3,163 of JASHQK010000480.1, read as the reverse complement.
CCGGCCAATCGAATTGTGACGCCGCTTCCCAGAAACAGACCGACTCCGATCGCGCCGCCGATCGCCATCATTGTGAGCTGCCTTTGATTGAGTCGGCGATGCAAGCCGTCGGTCTCGCCAGGCGTAGATTTTTCTCGCGGTAAGGTGGGGGCCGCGCCGGGGCCTTGTGGATCAGTCATAGCTGGCAGGGGTAAAGGCCAAAAGATGCACGTTCTTCTTGAGAACTTCGACGACGGCGTTCACGTCGTCGAGCGTGTTATAGACGTGAAACGATATTCGCAGGCCGTCGAAACGGTTGGATGCTACGATGCCGCTTTGCGCCAGCGCTTGCAGCAACTGGGATGAATCGCCGCACTGCGACACGACGAGCGGCCCCACGCTGCCGGCCGGAGTTTTGGTGACAATACCCAGTTCGCGCGCTCGATTTAAAAGCGATTGCGCAAGCTTCTGAACATGAGCAGCGATCTCGTCCATCCCGATTTCCTCGAGCATCTGGAAGCCGGGCATGGCTCCGTACACATTGGGAACGGAAGGAGAACCCGACTCGAATCTTCGCGCGGTCGGCGACAGATCGAAGCGCAACGGATCGTACGCAAACGGATTCGCCTGACCAAACCATCCCGTGACCGTCGGGGCCAAGGATGGAATGAGTTCTTTGCGAATGTAGAGGAACGCGAGGCCGGGAGGGCCAAGAAGATACTTGAGAGTTCCCGTCACATAGAAGTCCAGGTCCATCGCCTTCACGTCCACCGGACGCGTGCCGCAATCCTGGTAATCGTCGAGCATAACCATGGCGCCGACATTGTGCGCCATTTGCGTGATGGTGGCGACGTCAGTGCGAAATCCGTTTTTGAAGCAGACATGCGTGAGTGGCACGATAAGTGTCTTGCAGTCAATGAGCTTCTCATAAGCGGCTGCCTCGATCGAGTTGCCTTCCGCTGGCGCGAATTGCACGTCCGCCCCTCGCACCCGCTGCCCAAGCCAGACGTGTCCCATGGTCGGAAACTCGAACTCCCCCATGACGACCTTCCTGCGCTCGCGGAAATTCAATGCGCTGGCGATTCCGTTGATGCCCGCTGAAACACTGGTAACGATGGCAATTTCGTCGGGGCTGGCATGGACGAATCTGGCGAATGCGGTTCGAGCCGCCTCATAGCGCTCAACCCACGTTTCCCATGGCGAGCCCTGCGCATGCCAACTCGCGACGTAGTCGTTGAAGCCGTTTTCGACCACATCCGACAGCGCGCCCTGCGAACAGCTGTTGAGGTAAATCTTCGACTGGAAGATTTTGAAGCGGGAGCGAATTTCGCAAACTTGTTTGTCGGTTAGCATGAATGTCTGATTTCGGCTCGGAAGGAAACTGCAGCATCGCGCGCCGCCGTCGGCTAGAATATCTGTTTTCGTTTGCCGCGTAAAAGCTGGTGCGACGTTTGGCCGACAACGCAGCGCCTCGTACACAGAAGCGAAACATGCCAGTATCCCTAGCGAGTTCTAAGGCCATTTTCGATGCTCTAAAGAAGTGTGACGTCCGACTTCTCTCGGCCTTGCCGGAAACCTGGCTCGTGCATCTCATTCGCATGGCGGATGACGATCCGGAAACGATTCTGGTTCGCTTGGCAAAAGAGGAGGAGGGCGTCGGCATTTCGGCAGGAGCACACTTCGCCGGCGTCAAATCAGCCATGCTGATGCAGAACCACGGTTTTCTGGCGTCAATCAATGGAATCGTCTCTTTCGCGCACCTGTACAAGATTCCCCTGCTAATGCTCATCAGCTACCGCGGCAGTTTCGGCGAGCGTGACCCGTGGCAGACGCAGGGCGGCAACGTGACCGAATCGTTGTTGCGCGCCATGGGCATTCCTTACTCTTTCCTCGACCGAATCGAGGCTGTGGAGAAGCGCATCCGGCAGGCCCAAACCCTTGCCGAAAGCAGCTTGCAACCTGTCGCCCTTCTGCTCACGCGCGACCTCATGTGGGAGGAGTGATGCTGCGTCTCGATTGTCTGCGGGCGGTTTATTCGCAACTGGAAAACTGTCTGGTCGTAACCATCATGGGAGCGACGGCCGCCGAGTTGCATTCCCTGGGTCACCGTCCGAATTTCTTTTATCTGCAACATGCGATGGGGCTCGCCTCTTCGACCGGATTGGGTTTGGCTTTGTCTCTGCCGGATCAAAAAATCGTCGTACTCGATGGCGACGGTTCTCTGCTGATGAATCTGGGGAGTCTGAGCACGATGGCGCGTTACCGGCCTGGGAATCTGGTCCATGTTGTATTCGACAATGAGAGCTTGTTGTCCGTCGGCGGCTTTCCGACTGCCACCAGCACAGGAGCGGATTTAGAAGGCATCGCTCGCGCTTCCGGAATTCCGAAAGTGCTCACGGTACGCACAGTTGAGGATTTCAGGACCGCTGTGAAAGATGCATTGCACGGAACGCAACTGACCACCATCGTCGCCAAAGTCGAAGCGACGGGCCCGACCGGCTACGTCACCGATCTCTCGCTGGTGGAGAATCGGTTCCAGTTCCGACGACATATCCAGTCGCTAAAACGGCAGTGATCGGGCGCCGCGGAAAAACAGTTTCAGCCACGTAAATCTCTTAGCAAGGAGCACGAATGTCTCAGGTTTTGGCTCAACTGCTGGAAGAACTTGCTACTGGCCGGCTGCGCGTGGTAGATCTCACTCAGCCTCTGAGCCCGCAGACGCCGCTGCTGCCTCTTCCGCCGCAGTTCAACAACACGCTGGCATTTAAGATCTGGGAACTGTCGCACTACGATGAGCGCGGCCCTGCCTGGTATTGGAACGGATTTGAGACCGGCGAGCACACCGGTACACATTTCGACGCGCCCGTGCACTGGGTCTCAGGGAAGGATCTTCCGGACAATTCCGTGGACCGCATACCGCCGAAAAAATTTGTTGGTCCCGCTTGTGTGATCGACATCAGCGCGGAGGCGGCGAAGGATCCAAATTATCTGCTGACTCCAGAGCGCGTCGAGCAATGGGAGGAGCAGCACGGACGCATTCCGGCGGGAGCATGGGTCCTGTTGCGCACAGATTGGTCGAAGCGGAAAGACGCGAAGGATTACATCAACGCGAAAGAAAATGGGCCGCATACCCCCGGGTTGGCCCGGGAAACGTCGGCGCTGCTGGCTCAGGAGCGAGACGTGC
>JASHQK010000479.1 GCA_030039195.1 Candidatus Sulfotelmatobacter sp. | reverse complement strand
GCTGAGTCCGTTCGTCAACGCCATAATGATCGAAAAAATCATGGTCGTGGCGCCGACGACTGCGGTTCCGATCAGCACTGGTTTGGCCGTTGCCTTGAAAGTGTTGCCCGCGCCGTCATTGGCTTCGAGCAAGTGTTTCGCGCGCTCAAAGTTGACGGTCATTTTGAAGTCTTTCTCGATTTCAGCCTCGACGTTGGAAACCTGCTCGATCAGCGACAACTCGTACACCGATTGCGCGTTGTCGGTCACGGGGCCATAGGAATCGACCGCGATCGTCACCGGGCCCATGCCGAGGAATCCGAACGCCACGAGTCCAAACGCGAATACGGCCGGGGCAAGCATCCCGGCGGCTGCGGCTAGGCCCATGGTGCTCATGTAGTAAGCGATCGCCATCAGCACCATCATCGAGAGGCCGAGATAGTAGCCGGAAAAATTCCCGGAGACGAATCCGGAAAGGATGCCCAGCGAAGCTCCGCCTTCCTGCGCCGACACGACAACTTCTTTGACGTGCCGTGACTCCACCGACGTAAAGACCTTCACCAGCTCCGGAATGAGCGCGCCGGCCAGGGTCCCGCAGGAAATGATCGTCGCCAGTTTCCACCACTGCGATCCGCCGAGCATGGCATCTTCGCCGAGAACAGGAATGACGAAATAGGAAACCAGATACGTTAGGAGGATCGACACCACCGACGTGATCCAGACCAGCGAAGTGAGCGGCGCTTCGAAATTCATTTCGCTGGCCGATCCGTATTTCGCCTTGGCGATGATGCCGTTCAGGAAGTACGAGCCCGAACTTGAAACCAGCATCATGACGCGCATCACGAAAATCCAAACCAGCAACTGCACCTGCACCGAGGGACTCTTCACGCCCAGCAGAATGAAGGTGATGAGCGCCACGCCGGTTACGCCATAAGTTTCGAAACCGTCGGCCGATGGCCCGACCGAGTCCCCGGCATTGTCGCCGGTGCAGTCTGCAATGACGCCGGGATTGCGGGCGTCGTCTTCCTTGATCTTGAAGACAATCTTCATCAGATCCGAGCCGATGTCGGCAATCTTGGTAAAAATGCCGCCGGCGATGCGCAGCGCCGCCGCGCCCAGCGATTCACCGATCGCGAAGCCGATGAAGCAGGGTCCCGCATAGTCCCCGGGCACGAACAGAAGAATAATGAGCATCATGATCAGCTCGACCGAGATCAGCATCATGCCGATGCTCATGCCGGCTTCGAGCGGGATCGCATAAACGGGATAAGGTTTGCCGGGCAGGGAAGCGAACGCCGTCCGGGAATTGGCGAAAGTGTTCACCCGGATGCCGAACCAGGCCACACCGTAACTGCCGGCAATACCCACCAGGCTGAAGCCCAGAATAATGAGCACGCGCACGATTTCCATGTGCTGCAGCACGCCAAAATAAAGCAGGATGATGACGGCAACGAAGGCCCACAACATCAGAATGAACTTGCCCTGCGTAAACAGATACGTCTTGCAGGTCTCATAGATCAGTTCTGAAATTTCGCGCATCGCCCGGTGCACCGGCAGATGCTTGAGCCGCATATAGATGGCCAGACCGAAAGCGAAGCCGCCCAGGCAGAACAGAATGCCGATCAGCAGCAGGTTGTGTCCATTAATGCTGTTGTTGAAAAAGCCGACCTTGGTAAGATCCGGCAGCTTGAGCGCGGCTTCGCCGCCGGCGGATTCACTCTGGGATTGAGCCAGGGCGGTCGCGGTCAGCCCCGCGGCCGCGATCGCGATTTTTTGGACCACCCGGCGTGCCTTGCACGCAGTGGTGGCGAGCCATGTGGGCATAAGTCCTCCGAAATGAATGCGATTTACAGGAATGTCCAACGTGTTTCGATCCGTCTCCGCAAGCAAGTTGACCGGCCGGTGCCGTTTTTCGCTTTACTGGCGAGCAACAGGAACCGTTCCCGAGCACGATCTGAACCTCACCTGCTTCCGGAATTCCGAACACGCTTCCACCGCAAGACCTTGAAAGGAATGATGAAGCTTGGCCGCGTCGGAGTCTGCGCCGGGGGTAGCCAAACACATGCCACGATCTGGGCCGGGAAACAGGTCCCAGCCGTGGCGACCCTAGCGTAAAACGGGCATTTATAACATGGCCCATTCTCAGGGTCAAACCCATGAATGCTTTACGGCACCATCGTCGTTCCAAATCAGGACGGGGCGGCTCCTGTATTTTCAGGTCCGCAATTCCCTGTGTTCACTCATCTCGAAATTCGTGTTGACAGCCGCCCCCGGCCGTCCGGCCGAGCGAACTTGGCAGCGCGATTTTCATCCTCGATTGTGAGGGGACACGCTGATTCAGACCTGTGGCGAATTAACCTACTACCCGCGATGCCGGTAGTGTCCTAAATTCACCAACCACGAAGGACACGAAGGAACACGAAGAGCGCAGATGCTGGTCTCCTTCGTGCGCCTTCGCGCCTTTGTGGTTAATTAGCCCACTACCCGCGACGCCGCCCTCACCGGCGCCTCGGAACTTGAGGCGTATAATCGAGCGTTTGCCTATTGTTCTCCAAAGGAGTCATCCCGCCATGGAGAGAGCCACGCAATACGAATTACAACTCGCTGGCCGCATGTCGCGCCTGGGAACCGAAACTGCTTTCGAGGTTCTGAATAAAGCGCGCTCGCTCGAGCGCCAGGGACGAAGCATTATCCATCTCGAAATCGGCGAGCCCGATTTCGATACTCCCGCCAATGTGATCGAAGCCGGTGTCAACGCTCTCCGCCACGGCTGGACCCACTACGGACCCTCCGCCGGCCAACCCGAGTTGCGCCAGGCCATCGCCGAATATGTCAGCCGCACGCGCGGCGTGAAAGTTTCGAGCGACGAAGTCGTCGTCGTCCCCGGCGGCAAGCCCATCATTTTTTTCACGATCCTCTCTCTCATCGACGAAGGCGACGAAGTTATCTATCCCAATCCTGGTTTCCCCATCTACGAATCCATGATCCGCTACGTCGGCGGCCGCGCCGTTCCCATTCAATTGCATGAACAACGGGATTTCTCGCTCGATGTAGACGAACTCACGGCGCTCATCAGCGGCCGCACCAAGCTGATCATCGTGAACTCGCCGCAGAATCCCACCGGCGGAGTGCTGCCCCGCCGCGATATCGAGCAGATCGCCCACGCCATCGGCGATCGCAACATCATGGTCCTTTCCGACGAAATCTACAGCCGCCTGCTCTTCGACGGCGCGCAGCATTTTTCCATCATGTCGGTGCCCGGGATGCAGGAGCGCACCATTCTGCTCGACGGCTTTTCCAAAACGTACGCCATGACCGGATGGCGCATGGGATATGGCGTGATGCGCGCCGATCTTGCTGCTCAGATGACGCGCCTGATGACCAACTCGAATTCCTGCACGGCCAGCTTCACCCAAGTCGCCGGCGTCGAGGCCCTCCACGGAGATCAATCCTCGGTCGATCGCATGCGCGACGAATTTCAGCGCCGCCGCGACGTCTTCGTCGCCGGCCTCAACAAAATCAAGGGATTTTCCTGCCGCATGCCCAGAGGAGCCTTTTACGTTTTTCCCAACATCACCAGGACCGGATGGAAGTCGAAGGCGTTGGAGGAAGCCTTGCTCGAGCAAGCCGGCGTGGCCGCGCTCTCAGGCACGTCCTTCGGCGCATTCGGCGAAGGCTATGTGCGCTTCAGCGTCGCCAATTCGCTGGAGAATCTTGAAGAAGCCCTCGTTCGCCTCGACCACTGGACGAAAAAGAACCTGTGACAGAACGCGACTGATAGAAGCCAGTCAAGGCGTCATCCCGAACACCCGCGCTTTCACCAGCGGGTGGAGGGATCTCGCGCGCAGAAAAAACGTGGGTGGCCCAACCTGCGAGGTTTTCGTGGGGTGGGGAAAAATTGGTGCCTTGTCCCTATTCCGCCACCCCTCCATCACCGTGCTTTTTTCAGTTCCACCCGGATGGCTCTCAGGGGCTTGGTGGTCTCCATGTTTTCCATCTGGTGCGGCGGCCCGACGGGCAGGAATACGACTGCGCCGTCCCCTTTGCGAGGATGGTCAACTGCCGGCAGGCCAGGCGAATATTCCCTCATATGCGCGGCTGAGATGTAGTAAAGCACGCTGGGGTAGCGGTGAGCGTGAAGCGGTTCGCGAACTCCAGGCGGAACCGTAACCTCCAGCACTCTCACCTCATCGTTTTCAAACAGAAGCTTGTGATTCTCCGGAGCCGCGGCCAGAGCGTCATTCTGAGGCGTCCACCACTTATCGAAATTCGATGTCGTCTGTCCGAGCAAGAAGCTGGCGCTCAGAGCGCCGACAATCAGTGCCACGTTTGCGATTCGTTTCATCGGAATAGTGTAACGACATATCCGCCCGGTTGCCCCATGCTAACGCCGAGCTTTAGCCAGCCTTCGCAGGAACATTGAAGTTGTTGAAACCGTGAGGAGCGATCCTTTGCCATCTTCGTCCC
>JASHQK010000478.1 GCA_030039195.1 Candidatus Sulfotelmatobacter sp. | reverse complement strand
AATTTGCGTCCCAGAGCTCGCGCAATCGACTTGCCCAACGAAGTTTTGCCCACGCCGGGAGGACCGACGAAGCAAAGAATCGGGCCTTTCATGTTCGGCTTCAGGCGCCGGACTGACAAGTAATCGAGAATGCGGTCTTTGACTTTTTCCAGATCGTAGTGATCGTGGTCGAGAATTTCTTTTGCTTTCGGTATCTCAATGTCATGGCCAGAAGTCTTCGACCAGGGCAGGACAGCCAGCCATTCGATGTAGTTGCGCGTCATCGAATAATCGGCAGCCATGGGCGACATGCGCGAGAGGCGGCCTAACTCCTTGAGCGCTTCTTTCTTCACGTCGTCGGGCATGCCCGCTTCTTCGATTTTCTTTTTCAGATCTTCGACGTCACGCTGGCCTTCATCCTGCTCGCCCAGTTCTTTCTGGATGGCCTTCATCTGCTCGCGCAAGTAGTACTCGCGCTGCGTTTGCTGCACGCGATCCTGCACTTCGCTTTGGATCTTGTTGCGCAGCTGCTGGACTTCGAGTTCCTTCGCCAGATGCTGATTGATTTTCTGCAGACGAATCAGAACGTCGGTCGTTTCGAGCGTGTCCTGCTTGTCGGGTGTTGAAAGCGACGGCAGCGACGACGCGATGAAATCGACCAGGCGGCCGGGCTCGTCGATGTTCATGGCCACGGTCGAGAGCTCATCCGAAAGCGTCGGCGAACCAGCGACGATCTGCTGGAACAGCGTCAGCACGTTGCGCTGCAGAGCTTCAATTTCCGAAGTGGCGGCCGGAGTCGCACCTTCCGCAATCGGCACGAAATGCGCGCGCATAAAGGGGGCAAGCTGCGTGAACTCGCCAAGATGGACCCGCTCCAGCCCTTCCGCGAACACGAAAAGGCTCTGGTTAGGCATCTTGACGACTTTGTGGACGACCGCCGAGGTACCGACTGTATAGAGATCGCTGGGCTGGGGATTATCGACGCGCGCTTCGCGCTGCGCCACCACGATGATGGTCTTGTCCTCGCCCAGAGAGTTGATTAATTGCACGGAACTTTCACGACCGACGGTGAGCGGCAATACGGCGTGCGGGAATAAGACAGTATCTCGTACCGGCAGGACCGGAAGCGCCCTCTGTTCGTTTGTTTCCTTAGGCTTATGATTACGTTCGGGCGTCTGTTGGCTCATGACTCTCCTTGAGTGTATCTCGCTCAAGTTTAGATGATATCGCTTGGGCAAAGGTTTCAGATCCCGCCCAAGCGTGTCCTCGCAGCAAGCCCTTGAATTCTAGACTTGCGGTGGGAACAAAGCACATTCCCAAGGTGCAGAGGCTAACGCCGCATGCTGCGGTTTGCCAAGCACTAAATTGGATTCTTTCGGATGACTCGGCTGAAAAGGGATTTTCCCTCACTTGGGAGGAATTTCGGATGTCTGCATCCCGGCCTGCCAGCAGCAAATTATAAAGTCCTCTCCCAGCCAACGAATCGCGGCCCGAATCGGACATGTTGAGCTGGTGGAAAACTGCGCGTGGCGACTATTCTTGGAAGCCGGCGCTACCCCAGTGCCCAAGGTAGGCTTCCCGTCCGCCGTGCGGATGTCCGCAGCTACAACAGCAGACATACACTGGGGGCAGGGAGAACGAAGACACCAAGACTTCCCGAGGCCTGAAACTCAGCGAGGGTGGCAACGCTGACCATCCCGATGGAATTCATCGCCCGAAGCCTTGGTCAGCGCGCTCGAAGGAAACAAGACTGCTGCATTCCTCATGCCGGTGGGCAGTTGGATTAACTTATCGGCCTTCGCCTTAGGCTCGTTATGTCTCAGAAAACGTGCTTGGTTGTGTCTCCCCGGAATGTCATCTGCGCCAGCACGCGTTCATTCGACGCATTCAGGCTGTAGATTGTTTCGTTCCTAACTGCCTTATGCTCTAACGGAACCAGGGTGCATTTCACCTTTACGTCCGCCCCTTTTTTGCCATGCTCCTGAAAAACCATGTAGTGGTCCTGCCCTTCCATCTCATGGCGAATCGTGTAGTCGCCGGCGGGCAGCAGGACATTTCCTACGTGAACTGGCTCCACGAACGTAACGTGATACACCTGACGCATGCCGGGGGTCTTTTCTCCGGCGCTCGCCATAGCGACGAAAGCGAATAGGCACAACAACACCGCTACGATTTTTGATGACTGCATATTATTTCCTCCAGGATTTTTTCCAGATTTCTCAAAGACAAGATTCTCAAAGAAAAGGCAGGTCAAACCACGCCATGAGTAAGTCTAGGCCGAGGGGGGACGATTGAATGTGTGTCCCGTCACAACTACACGTGATGCCAAGCTAAGCATTTCATTTTGGGAGACTTGCACCCGAATCCGACCAAAACGACGCTCTAAAATCCTCTGCGGAAAAGCCTCAAAATCACATCTTAAGCCGCCATCTGGACGTGGGGTTTTCAATCCGGCAATGGCAGAGAAGTTTTCCCCAAGAGCGTCCCTTATCGCTACCGCACCGAGCACAGGCCCGCGCTCGTGGGTCTCACGCCGCCGGGTAAACTCCGAGTACTTTGACGAATTCCGCAACTTCTCCCAGATGGCGCAAGGCGTTGCGGGCAGGTTCATCATCTCCGCGTAGAAAATCGACATAGAAGACATACTCCCAGGGGCGTCCGCGCATGGGGCGCGACTCGATCTTGCTCAGGCTGATATCCCGCAGGGCAAAGACGCTGAGGGATTTGAACAGCGCACCGGGCGCGTTTTTCACATGGAAGGCAATCGAGGTCTTGTTCGCGCCGCGCGGAATCAAGTATGTGTAATCTGATCGGAGGGGGTGCCCCATTTCTCGCTTCTCTTGCGAGAAATGGGTGGACTTCTTCCGGGCAACTCCGCCACGTCTGCGAATCAGGTAAAAGCGCGTGAAGTTGCGTTTATCGTCTTCAATGCCAGCCTTGAGGATCTTTCCCGCATATTCGCGCGCCGCTTGCACTCCGGCGATGCCTGCCGCATCGGGCAAGAGGTTCGCGATCACATGCTTCACGCTTCCGGCCGTGTCATAGAAAGCGACCGGCTCGATCTTCGGATGGTTGCGAAAGAAGTCGCGGCATTGATCGAGCGCCACTGGATGGGAAAGCGCTCGCCGCAGAGAAGCCAGTTTCACTCCTGGAGCGGCGATCACGTTGTGAACGATGCGGAGCAGATACTCGCGCTGGATGAACACATCGCGAGCGACCAGCAGATCGGCGTGCTCGGCCACGGTTCCGGCCAGCGTGTTTTCAATGGGAATGACGGCTGCATCGACGGATCCGCGCTCAACTCGGTCAAAGACCTCGGCCGAGCGGGCACAAGGCACGACTGCGCAGCGCGGCAGCATGCGCTCGGCCGCTTCATGGCTGAAAGACCCGCGTTCCCCCTGGATAGCAACTTTCATATCGGGCAAAATATCTGGAACTGAGTCGAAGAGCAAATCGAGCGCGAATACTGCACCGAGGCCGCAATTCCCACTTCTCGCAAAAACGGCGACAAGTGGGGCACCCCAAACGCAGGGCGAGTCAACGGGCTTCCGACAATCTTTTTCTCATCACCAGCGCGTCGACACCGTTGGAATAATAGCGTGGCCGAGTCCCGACGACGCTGTAGCCGTGGCGCTTGTAGAACGCAATCGCGGCCTGGTTGTCGACTGCGGTCTCCAGACTGACCGCGCGTGAGCCCATAGATCGCAGACGATCTTCGGCCGCCGCCAGCAGTTGCGATCCGAGCCTGGAGCGCCGGGCCGGGGCGATCACATCAATGGTGATGATGTGACCGGTGACGCCTCCGTAAGCGACAATAAAGCCTTTGATTGCGGCGCTGACCTCATCATGCGCAAAAGTCGCTGTGCTCGGCCCAGCCTCGCTCTCGGCGACAAGGGTAAACGATCCCCGTCGGCGCATGTAGGCTTTCAGCTCCGGCCGCGAGTACGAAATGCCCGGAGGAAAGCACTCCTGGTCGATTTGCCACAGCCGATCGAAGTCCGATGCCTGGAAGTCGCGGATGCGCACGCTCACGGCGCCATTGTACCGAGGCCGACCAAGCGGGACGTGCGCTGAGACTCTCCGGATGCGCCAGTTTCCACCTTTTCCACAGGCTCCCGAGTCGGGTCGACAAAAAATTCGTCAACTACACCATTGAACCCCTTGCCCTGATTTGAACATCAGACGTACCATCACAGTAACGAGGAAGCGTGTGGGGCGCCTTCTTGCTATCGACGTTGTCTCGGTCGTCGCGGCACTAGGGGTGTGGTATTTGTTTTTTGCCGCTTACAACCGGCGCAAGGGCACGGCTGCCTTACGCTGGGTAGAGACCGCGTGCGCGGGCAAAGGACGCATCCTCGACTGGCACTGGGTGACCAGTTCGCGCCTGCTGGCTAGGCTCCAGTTCCCCTCCCGAAGCTTCGAAAATGCCCACGTCACCATGCGCTTCCGGCCGCGGCCGCTGCCCATTAACTGGCTTCTGAGCTGCTGGCATAAACAGAAAGAAACGCTGACCTTCGAGGCAGATCTGGGCGGCTCGCCCCGCTTCCATCTGGAGATCATGCGGCATCGCTGGTGCGCTCACAGCCGGGGTAGCGCCTTGCGCCACCGCGACGAACGGGAGTGGGAGATTTACGAGCCGGGCCCGGTCATCCTGACCACCCGCACGCATTGGAAAGAGGACCCCGCAGCCGAACTGAATGCCCTGATGGCGGTTCGTCATCAGGAGGTCCTGCAAGTGCGGTTTCGGCCAGAGTCGCCGCAGTTTTCGGCCACGATCAAGCTCGACACACTCGATGATCCGCACGCCGCAGCCAGCTTTCTTTCTACGTTGCGCGAACTGGCGGCGGGCGCCTCGGCCCACCGGCAATAATTCCCGAGAGGATCTCAACCCCTCTGCCTAGTACTCCGCGAATATTCTGCGACCTTTGCGTTAAGAGCCTTTGATCGCAGAGATCGCGACGGAAAGCTCCGCAAAGACCGCTTCGAAAACCGCATTACTCCGGAGTACCGCTAAACCGATAGTCCTCTTGCAACCAGCCTGATTTTCTCGCACTGTGATAGCGTAAATAGTGCCTATGCCCACCGCACGCAATGGATC
>JASHQK010000043.1 GCA_030039195.1 Candidatus Sulfotelmatobacter sp. | reverse complement strand
TCACCTGCGTGCCGGGCTCCAGTTCCACAGAAAATGCCGGAACGATAGCCAGCGGCTGCGAACGTGGCTTGCCGGAATCGTCGATGAACGGAGTGGAAACGACCGCCGCGACTTCACTGGCGGCGCGCACGGAGCCTCCGCTTGCGACGGAGTACGTCACCTGCGCACGCAATGGCGGAGGCGGGAAGGGAAGCGTGACGTATTTCTCGTTGTCGATGTGATTGATGCTCTCGGTTTCCGGATTATCGCGGTGCCAGTAAGGACGCGTGTAAGCCGCGTCCTTCGGCACGCGAAGGCGAAAGTCGGCGTGCAGATCTTCGTCTGGCATGACCGTCTGAGCTTTCGTTTTGCCGCTGATGGTGCTCCACCCCGCAGGGACTTCGAGCTTGATGTCGTCAACTCCGAGCGCCTGTTTCGATCCGTTGTGGAACGTCACGGCCACGGTGAATTCCTGACCTGGAGAAACCGTGGTCAGAGCGTCGGCTTCTTTCGGAAGCTGCTTCGTGTCGCTCTGGCCCGAAGTCACGTCGGCACGGAGCGAAACTCCGAGCGCGAGATTCAATGCGGTTTCGGCCTGCACGCGTTTTTCGGCAAGCCGCATGAGCAAATCGCTTTTCAGCGCCTCGGGCAGGCCGAGGCCGCGCGCGTAGTCACTTGAGCGATCCAGCCCCGCCGTGATTTTCATCAATGCTGCCGCCACTGCTGGCGCATCGTTTCCCTTGGCCGCATTGGCTGCCTGTACTATTTCCTGCGAAACCCCCGACAACATGACTCGGAGCTGGCTCTCCTCCTTTTCCGGCACCCCATTCACTAGTGCGGTCAGGGACGTGTCGATTCCGTCGAAAAAACTCTTTTCGTGTTGGTCCCTGCCTAAGTGCAGAAGCCACGCCGAATCCACCAGCTTGTAGAACGTAAAGCGATCGCCGGGCTCGATCGACCAACCGCCCGCGCCCTGCGACAACTGATGGCGCAATCCCTCCATGGCAAACTGCGCATACGACATGCCGAGCTGCGGGCTGTATTCGCCAGTGTTGACCTTGATCGTCCAGTTCTCGTCGGGACAGGTCATGGCGCCGAATCCGCAGACGTTGCCGATGTAGAGCTTCTTGGCCTGCCAAGGCTGTAAGCCTTCAGCGATTTGCTCGGGAAAGCGCTTGGGATCGGCGGCCACGCGAAACGCTTCTTCGGTAAGAATGCCCGCGGCCTGATGATTGCCGTGCCCATCGCGCGGCGTTCCGGAAAAGCGCGTGGTCAGCACATCGGGACGAAACGTCCGAATCACGCGCACCATGTCGCCGAGCGCAATGTCATGCCCGCCCCACTTCTGAAATGTCTCTTCGGCGGTCTTGGAGAATCCGAAATCGGCGACGCGCGAGAAGCGGTCCTGGATGCCGTAGAGCTGATCGGCGGCGAGCAATTCTTCGGTCCGCACCACGCCCAGCACATCTGACAGATTGCTGCCGATTTTGTTCTGTCCGCCTTCGCCGCGGTTGAGCGTCATCAGCAGCACGTTGACGCCGTGGCCGCGGGCTTCAAGCGTGAGCAGGCCGCCATCTTCGTCGTCGGGATGCGCGACTACCTGCATCAGCCGCGCAGTCGTGCCCAACCGCAAAAGTTGAAGGCGCAATCCGGCCAGGCCTTCATCCTGTGGGATCGCCGCAGGAACTCCCTCATAAAGAAACCGCGGCGGTTCCGCAAGAGCGCCAGAGGAACTCACGGCCGCGTACGACGCGGGCGGTGCATCGCTCGATGTGCTGGGAGCCTGCGCCTGTGCGGCGAGAAACAGGGCCCCAAGCAGACAGACTGACCCCGCCACAAAACGAGGCAATTGAGAAATTTTGGAAACGCAGCGGAACGGCCGCCGCGCGATGGAGGGTCCGGGTTGTGTCACGTTACAAGGATGGGGGATAAACCCCGTTTGACGCAAATTCTTTCGACGGCGTCGTCAGAGCAGGCAGGGGCCGCGCTGGGGTTACGAAAAAGGTGCCGTCCGCTGATGCGGACTCGGTGTCTTCCACTTTCGGGTTTCCCGGCACTGTCGTGCCGGGCTTTCAGCCGCCGCTTGCGCGGCTGGCGATGATTTGTCCCATACCTCACTTTGCGTGGCGAGTTTCGTAACAGTCTAATCGCGCGTAGGGAGGATCCTATTGCGCCGTTTCTTTCACCACATTCTGGCAATTGCTCGCTGCGGTAAGAACCTCATTGAAAGCAGTTTCTTTGCGCAGCTCTTTCAGCAGCGGGTCGTCGAGTAAGGCGGAATACGCGCAATAATTCTGTTGCACGGCGGCTTTCAGCAGCCGCAGTGCCGGCTCATTCTGGCCGCAGGCGGCCATCAGCGCACCAACGTGATACCAGGCCTCGGCGTCGGGCTCCATGGTGGCGGAAGCTTCATTTTCGCGAACGATCCGGGGCAAGTCGGGCGGAGCCTGCACCGCCGTACAAGCCTGCATCAGGCTCTTGTGCCAGGTGCTCTCGGGGCCCATGTTGGCTGCGGCTTCTCTTGCCTGCGCGCGATTGCCTTCCGCCAGGTAGATATATGGCGTGACCCAGGCAGCCCATTCCGACCCGGCGTCGAGGTGAACAAAATCCACGGCGCGGTCGGTTTGTCCCATCTCGAGGAACGACCAGGCGCAGGAACGGAAGAAGAAGTTGCCGGGATCGAGCTGGCGCGCAGCATTGCACTCTTTTGTCGATTGCTCCAACACGCCGGCATAACGCAATACATAAGAGAGGGCGAAATGGGCCTCAGCACTCTGCGGCCGGCGACGCACCAGATCGGTTGCCGACTGATAGGCGCGCCCCAGTTCGCCGCGCTCCACGCGGTTAGTGATCAGGCTGCTGGCGGCGAGAACGCGGTTCGGATCGAGCGAAATCGCGCGTTCGTCGGCGTCATTGGCGCGTTGGAACATTTCCTCGCCGCCGCTGCCGTATGTGGAGTCGAAATAGTAGCGCTGCCCCAGTTCTTCCCACGCCGGTGCGTAGGTGGGATCGATGCCCACCGCCCACACCAGCATCTTGATCGCTTCCCGATTGGGCTTGGGATCGTGGGGTACGGCGACACTGCGCAGATACAACTCGTAGGCCTGCTGATTCTTAGGCCGCGATGCGGTCTCGACTTCGCCGCCGCCACCACCGATCACCGGCAATAGTCCGCGCTGCAATTGAGTCGTCAATTGCTCCTGCAAGCCGATCATGTCTTCGGCCTTGGCCAGCACCGTCGTCTGCCAGAGCAGCCGGTCGGTGGGCACATCAATCGCTTCCAGAGTTACAGCCAGTTCGTCGCCCTGCTTGCGGAACGATCCACTCAGCAGCCGTCCCACGCGCAGTTCCTGTCCAACTTTTTTCGGGTCGAGATCGATCGAAGTGAATCTTCGCGTTACCGAGGACGGCCGAACATCGAGCGATCGCGCGTAGGTCAAGACGCTGGTCAATTCGTCGGCCAGCGCGTAGCGCAGGTAGTCGGTGTTCGGATCTCCATTCAAATTTTGCAGGGGCAGCACGGCGATGGCATTGCGCTGCTCCTCGTTGGCGACCCGGCGATGCTGGAACCACCATGCGCCCACCGCACCGAGAACCGTGACCAGCACCGCCGCCATGGCGAGCAGAAGATAAGTCTGCAGCCGGTTGCTGTGGCCGAAGGTCCGGCTCGCCGCACGCAGCATAGCCGTGTGCGTTGCACTCTTGATCTGTCCGGACTCGGTTTCACGCTTGAGCAGCGCCAGATCCGATTTCATTTCGGCCGCGCTCTGATAGCGATGGTTGCGATCCTTCTCCAGCGCTTTGCCGATGATGCCTTCGAGTTCGACAGGGATCTTCGGATTCAGATCGCGCGGCGGAATCGGCTTCTGATGCAGCACGGCATCGAGCGTCATCAGCGAGTTGTTGCCGGCGAACGGTTTCTTGCCGGTCGACATCTCGTAGAGCACCACGCCGAAAGAAAACAAGTCGCTGCGCGCGTCGACGGTTTCGCTGCGAGCCTGCTCCGGCGACATGTACACCGCGGTTCCGGGAATTACTCCTACAGCCGTTAGCGAATTGTCGGCGCCGGCATCCTCTTCCGTGCCCAGGTTGTGCACCAGCTTCGCCAGCCCGAAATCGAGTACTTTGACTTGCCCGCCCGGCGTCAGAAAAATGTTCGCCGGCTTGATGTCGCGGTGCACGATGTTCTTGGCGTGCGACGCGACCAGCGCATCCGCGACCTGCACCCCGACATCGAGCACCTTGTCGATCTCCATCGGATGGCCGCCGATGTGCTGCTTCAGGCTCTCGCCTTCAAGCTTCTCCATCACGATGAAAGGATGGCCGTTGTTGTCTTCAATGCTGTGGATGGTGCAGATGTTGGGGTGGTTCAGCTGCGACGCGGCGCGGGCCTCGCGCGTGAAACGCTCCAGCGACTTGGCGTCGCCAGCGAGGTTCTCCGGGATGAACTTCAGGGCGACGTGGCGGCCGAGTTTCAGATCCTCAGCCTCGTAGACCACGCCCATACCACCGCCCCCGAGTTTGCCCAGGATGCGGTAATGAGAGACAGTCTGGCCGATCATGGGAGCGCGCGCCGTGGTTCGGCGTAATGGTAGGCTGCGAGGCGAATCCCGGTCAACAGGGATGTTGGGCTCAAGTGGCTTCGGATTTTTCAGATGCGCGTTGCTCATCCGTGCGAGTGGCGCAGGCTCGTATTTGAAACCGCCAGCGCAGAATTTCTCGTTGCGGTATTGCTACGTCCTTCGGTTTGGATGCCCGAACTTGGGAGTGAGTTTGAATGAGAGTAGTCTAAAAGAGACGAAAGCGAAGGTCGTTTGTCGGTTCGAGTCAAGGAGTTCGCGTATGGCGGCTAATGTTTTCCCTGAGTCCGAAATGGATGGGTTGAAGGATCTCCATGAGGCCATACGGCGGCGGGCGGAAGAAATCTATGAGCGCAGCGGAAGAGTTCCCGGCCGCGACATGGAAAACTGGACGCAGGCTGAGCAGGAAGTCAGAAGTGAGGCTGCACGTTATGCCGGACGCAGGACAGCGGTGGTAGTGAAAGTGAACGGAGTCGAGTACGTGGGCGAATACACTTTCACCGCGGCAGATGGTTACGCACCGGGAGAGTTCGCGGCTGGGGATCCCGTCGCCGTGCGGTTTGAAGAAGACAGGATGTACGTGAAGCGGGCGAACGGGAAAGAACTCGAAACCCGGATCGTCCAGACCTACAGTTGAGCGGCAGGGCTTTTCTCAAAGCGCTCAGCCGGCGAAGCAAAATGAAAATGGGGTGCCCCACTTCTCGCCGGTTTTGCGAGAAGTGGGATCTTTGACAGA
>JASHQK010000042.1 GCA_030039195.1 Candidatus Sulfotelmatobacter sp. | reverse complement strand
AAAGCGGCAAGGGCTGATGGTGGCGTGCCCGGAGGAGATTGCTTACCGCTCCGGCTACATCACGGCAACGCAGATTGAGCGAGTGGCAGCTTCGATGAAGAGCAGCGGCTATGGAGCGTATCTGCTGCAATTGCTGAAGGAACGAGTATTCTGAATGATCACCGCTCCGCCCACACGACCGGCCATGGATGCATTCAAGAAAATTCTGACTTCACTGCCCGGGGTTTTCATTCTCGAGCCACGCGTGTTTGGCGACGAGCGTGGATTCTTTCTGGAGAGCTTCAATGAGCGCGCCGTGCGGGCGCTTGGAATCGACGGACACTTTGTGCAGGACAACCATTCCTGTTCCTCGCGCAATGTGCTGCGCGGCCTGCATTATCAGATAAAGCAGGTGCAGGGGAAACTGGTGCGCGTGGTCGAAGGAGAAATTCTTGATGTAGCGGTAGACCTGCGCCGCAGTTCGCCGACGTTCGCGCGCTGGGAGGCAGTGCAACTATCGGGCGACAATAAGCGGATGCTGTGGATTCCGCCGGGTTTCGCACACGGCTTTCGCGTGCTATCGGAGAAGGCGCACGTGCTGTATAAGGCAACGGACTACTACGCTCCCGAACACGAGCGCACACTGGCCTGGAATGATCCGGAGCTGAAAATCGATTGGGGATTGGAAGGCGAGCCGATTGCCTCGGTGAAAGACCAGCGGGGAGTAGCGCTCGCGAGCGCCGAAACATTCGAATGATCGGAAAAACAAGATGCGGGTGATGATCTTCGGCGGCTCCGGGCTTCTGGGACAAGCGCTGATGCACGAATGGAACGAAGACGAAGTCGTCGGGCTTAGCTCGCGAGATGTTGACATCCGCGACAAGGAACAAGTTAACGAGAAGGTGCAGAACTCTCATGCCGATTGGATCGTTCTGGCAGCTGCGTACACCGATGTAGATGGATGTGAGAGCAATCGAGAGCTGGCTTTCGCTGTGAATCGGGATGGAGCCGTGAATGTGGCAGAGGCGGCACAGCGCAGCGGAGCAAAGCTGCTGTTTCTCAGTTCTGATTACGTTTTCGACGGAAAGAAAACTTCTGCTTACGAAACCGGCGACACGCGCAACCCGCTCGGCGTTTACGGCTGTTCAAAGGCTGAAGCGGAGGTCCGGTTACTGGAGTTGCTGCCGGACTGTTGTATTGCGCGTACGTCGTGGCTTTTTGGGACGGGTGGCAAGTGCTTTCCCGACACGATCCTCAAGCTGACTGCGACGCGCCCGGTTCTCGATGTTGTGAATGATCAGCGCGGATGCCCAACGTATTCCGTTGACCTGGCTCGCGCGATCATGCAGTTGTGCCGCAAAGGCGCTCGTGGAATCGTTCATGCGACCAATGCCGGGAGCTGCACCTGGTTCGAGTTTGCTAGGGAGATCGTGCGACAGGCTGGGTTGACACCCGAAGTCCGCCCGGTCAGCACGCAGCAAATGTCTCGACCAGCAGCGCGTCCGGCGAATTCAGTTTTGTCTTCGTCGAGTCTTCAGGCTCTAGGCATCACAATGCCCAGTTGGCGCGACTCCGTGGCCCGATACCTGCGGGAACGAAAAAACTGAGCGGGAACGCCAGCCGTTGCTTCGCCGCTCACCCGGCTGATACGATTCGGCTGGGTTCGCCGTGAAGTCCATCCTCAACTACATCGATGGGCACTTCGTGCCCGGGCAGCGCGAGTTTCCTGATATCAATCCCGCCGATGGCAGTGTAATCGCACAAGTTTCAGAAGCGGATCAGTCTCTGGTCGATGATGCTGTAGGCGCTGCACGCAAAGCACTACGTGGAGGGTGGGCGCGCGTGAGTGTCCGTGATCGCGCCGCGTGCTTGCATCGGGTTGCGGATGCAATCGAATCGCGATTTGATTGCTTCGTATCCGCCGAGGTCGCCGATACAGGAAAACCTGTAGCGCTGGCTTCGACGTTAGACGTGCCCAGAGCCGCCGCAAATTTTCGCGCATTCGCGGACCTGATCAAATCTGCTGGAATCGAATCTTTTCAGACGGAAACGCCGGATGGAAAGTGTGCCATGAACTACGCCGTGCGCAAGCCGCTCGGCGTGGTCGGTGTGATTGTTCCGTGGAACCTTCCTCTGCTATTGCTCACCTGGAAAGTGGCGCCGGCTCTGGCGTGCGGCAATACGGTCGTAGTGAAACCTTCGGAGGAAACGCCGGCGAGCGCAACTCTGCTGGCTGAAGTGATGAAGGCCGCCGGCGTTCCTGATGGCGTTTATAACGTCGTCCACGGATTTGGGCCAGACTCGGCAGGGGAGTTTCTCGCCCAGCATCCGGATGTGAATGCCGTGACGTTCACGGGAGAGTCACAGACTGGCGCCGCCATCATGAAGGCAGTCGCGCCGACGCTGAAAGCGGTGTCGTTCGAGCTCGGGGGCAAGAACGCAGCGATTGTGTTCGCCGATTGCGACTTTGAAGAGACGGTCAATGGCGTTGCCGAATCTGTATTCCTCAACACCGGGCAGGTCTGCCTGTGCGCCGAGCGAGTGTATGTTGAACGCCCATTGTTCGAGCGTCTTGTCGCGGCGCTGAAACATAAGGCGGAAAATCTTAAACTCGGCTCCCCGCTGGAGCCCACGACGGATCTCGGTCCTTTGATTTCACGAGGGCACCGCGAGAAAGTGATCTCTTATTATCAGTTGGCGCGCGATGAAGGAGCGAACCTAATTACAGGCGGCGGCGTCCCGCGATTTGACAATGCGCTCGATCAGGGTTTCTATATTCAACCGACGATCTATGCCGGCCTGCCCGAAACCGCGCGCTCGGTGAAGGAAGAAATATTCGGTCCGGTCTGCCACGTTGCGCCGTTCGATGCGGAAGACGAGGCCATCGCGATGGCCAATGACACGAAATATGGACTTGCGGCTTCGATCTGGACATCGAATCTCAAGCGCGGCCATCGCGTGGCGCAGCAGATGAACGCCGGGATTACCTGGGTGAATTGTTGGTTTCTGCGCGACCTGCGAACTCCGTTCGGGGGCGTAGGATTGTCGGGGATCGGGCGCGAGGGAGGCATGCACTCGCTCAATTTCTATTCGGAACTGAACAACGTATGCATTCGGCTGTGAAGCTGTGGGCCAGCCGGTCGGGCAATGGGAAAAACAGAAACCAGAATCGTTGAAGGGAAGGCGAAGCCGCGCGGGAAGTATCCGCACCTCAAGCGCGCGGGGGATTTTCTGATTGTCTCCGGTACCAGCGCGCGCCGTGCCGACAATTCGATTGCCGGTGCTCAGGTTGACGAATTTGGAACCACGCACCTGGACATCCAGGAGCAGACCCGGGCCGTGATCGAGAACGTGCGCGATATTCTGGCGAGCGCGGGAGCGAATCTCAGCGATGTCGTCGAAATCACCACGTATCTGGTCAGCATGAATGATTTCGCAGGATACAACGAAGTGTACGGCAAGTATTTCGGTTATGACGGTCCGGCGCGAACGACTGTGGCAGTGCACCAGTTGCCGCATCCGCATTTACTGATCGAAATTCGGGCCATGGCGTACAAGCCAGAAAGATAGGAGCCAGTCATGCCCTCCATTAAAGAATTGAAGGCGTTCAATTTTCAGCGCTGGATCGACGAGAACAAGCAAAAGCTGAAACCGCCGGTAGGAAACGCTCAGGTGTGGGAGGACGGGGAAATGATGGTGACGGTTGTTGGCGGACCGAATCACCGCCGCGATTATCACGATGACCCGACGGAAGAATTTTTCTATCAACTGAGAGGAAATATTTTTCTGCGCGTAATGGAAACGTCCGGCAAGCCGCCGAAAGAAATCCCCATCAACGAAGGCGAGATTTTTCTTTTACCCAAGCACATGCGGCATTCTCCACAGCGGCCGCATGCCGGCAGTATCGGCGTGGTGGTCGAGATGCCACGTCCCGAGGGGGCTTTAGACGGATTCGAGTGGTATTGCCAGAATTGCCACCAGCTCGTGCACCGCGCAGAGGTGAAACTGAAAAGCATTGTGCGCGATTTGCCGCCTCTATTTGAAAAGTTCTATAGCGACGAGAATCTGCGCAAGTGCAAGCATTGCGGCGCGGTGCATCCGGGCAAGAACTGAAATGCAAGTCATCGACATCCACAACCACTTTTTCCCGCGCAACTGGCCCGATCTTTCTGCGCGTTACGGCACCGCCGATTGGCCGTGGATCAAGCACACAGACAATAACGAAGCCGAGATCATGCTGGGGAATCGATTCTTCCGGAAGATTTACTCAGCATGCTGGGATGCGGAAGTGCGGTTGAGCGAAATGGATCGCGATGGAATCGATGTGCAGGTGATCTCGGCAACGCCGGTACTGTTCGCCTACGATCGTCCGGTTGAACACGCGCTCGATTGTTCACGGTTGTTCAATGATGCTGCCCTTGAGATATGTGCCAAAGGCAAGGGCCGATTGAAATCGCTGTGCCAGGTTCCGCTCCAGGATCCTGATCAGGCCTGCAAGGAGCTCAGCCGCTGCATGCGCGCCGGGCATCTCGGTGTGCAAATCGGAAATCACGTTGGCGAAAAAAATCTTGACGATCCCGGCATCGTGACCTTCCTGCATCATTGCGCCGATGAAGGCGCGGCTGTGCTGATCCATCCCTGGGACATGTTCGCGCCCGAACGAATGCCGAAATACATGATGGGCTGGACCGTGGGCATGCCCGCCGAGACGCAGTTGGGAATCGTGGCCATGATTCTCGGCGGCGCTTTCGACAAGCTGCCGCAGAGTCTGCGGGTTTGCTTCGCCCATGGCGGCGGCAGTTTTGCTTTCCTGCTGGGGCGATTGGAAAATGCCTGGCAGCATCATCCTGCCGCGCGTGGAGATTGTGAGCTGTCCCCCGGGCAATATCTGAATCGCTTCTACGTGGACTCCGCCGTTTTTGATGAACGCACGTTGCAATTTCTAATCGCCAAAATGGGAGCTGAGCGCGTCATGCTCGGGTCGGACTATCCCTTTCCGTTGGGCGAGCATCCCATGGGAGGGCTCATTCGCTCCAGTCATCTCGCCCCGGAGGTAAAGGCGCAGTTGCTGGGCGAGAATGCGGCAGAATTTCTCGGCCTCGAAACTGCGAAAAAAACAAAGCACGTCGTCGCGGACGGCCGTGACACTGAGCAGCTCACATACAGTTCCTACTTAAAGGTTCCGGAATTGCTGAAGCTGCAGCATCCGCAGTCTGCGCCTACGCACCACGACGAACTGCTTTTCATCATCGTGCATCAGACCTACGAATTGTGGTTCAAGGAACTGCTGCATGATCTGGACGCCGTGGTCAGCAATTTGCGAAAAGCCGGGATGAATCCTGCGTCGCACGACGAAGTCTACGAGGCGGCACGGTTGCTGCGGCGTTGCACCGAAATCACACGCGTGCTGATCGAGCAATTCACGATTCTGGAAACGATGCTGCCCACGCACTTTCTCGCGTTTCGCGGCAAATTGCAGCCGGCGAGCGGATTTCAATCCGAACAATTCCGTGAGCTGGAATTTCTTTGCGGCCTGAAAGACGAGAAAATGCTGCGTTATCACCGGCCGACGCCGGAAGCCCACGCGCTCTTGGAGCGCCGGCTTCGCGAGCCGTCGTTGCACGATGTTTTTTTTGGCGCGCTGCAGGCGATGGGCAAACTCCAGATCGAAGAGAATTCCACGGAGCACCAGCGGTTTGAGGCGCGAGCCCGCGCAATTCTGGCGTTGTATCGGGACGAACGCAATAATCGGGACTGGATCGATGTGTGCGAGCGCTTGACCGAATTTGACGAACTGATCGTGGGCTGGCGTCTGCGTCACATCCAGTTAGTCGAGCGCACCATCGGCGCGCGGATGGGAACGGGGGGAAGCGCCGGTTCCTCATATCTGAAGCTCACCCTCGATAAGAAATTTTTCCCGGAACTGTGGGAAGCACGAACTTTGCTGGCAGAATAGCCGCGTCAGCCCGACTGCCGTTGCGGATCGGCGTTCCTCATGAACTCTAATGGCGAGACGGTTTCGCTGATCGGCGGGGGCCTCAACGGCCCGCTGCTGGCTCTCGGTCTTGTCAGGCGCGGCTTTAACGTGCAGATCTACGAGCGGCGTCCGGACTTGCGCCGGGTGCGCATCAGTGCCGGCCGCTCGATCAACCTGGCCCTCTCCACGCGCGGCATTCACGCTCTCTCGCAGGCTGGCCTGTGGGATGAAATGCGCAAGATCGTTATCCCCATGAAGGGCCGCATGATGCACTCGATCGGTCGTCAACTTACTTTTCAGCCTTATGGAAAAGACGATGCCGAGGTCATCAATTCAATTTCACGGGCGGACCTGAACATCGCTCTGCTGGATGCAGCCGAAGCCCAGGGTGTAAAGATACATTTTCGACAGCGGTGTACCGGCGTTGACGTCAAAACCGGAGATGTGCACATCCGCGACGAGCAGAGGGGCGAAACGCGAACGATGCAGTCTGGCGTGGTCATCGGATGCGATGGCTCTGCATCGGCCATCCGGAACTCGATGCTAAAGCTGGCTCGCTTTAATTACTCGCAACAATATCTCGATTACGGCTACAGGGAATTGACCATTCCTGCGATCGGCGGTGGGAAGCACGCGTTGGAAGCGAATGCTCTGCACATCTGGCCGCGTGGAAATTTCATG
>JASHQK010000477.1 GCA_030039195.1 Candidatus Sulfotelmatobacter sp. | reverse complement strand
AAGGATCTGGGCGAGCCGCGCGCACCCCTGTGGCGCGTTCTTCGCGCCACAATAATCGCGCGTTTTGGCTCGCTTCTTTATCAAGCTGCCTCACCACCCCCCTCTAGCAGGATGACGAAAGTCCTGCAATGCTGCTAACTTGCAGAGTTATGATCCGTGAAATCTCGGCCGGCGGCGTGGTCCTCCGAAAAAAAGATGACGTCTGGTGGATCGCCGCAATCGAGCCGGCCGACTCCCCAGTCGTTGCCGATGCAGCCGAAGATACCGCGAAAGGACCAGCTCGCCGCAAGCCGAAAGCCGTTCTTTGCCTGCCGAAAGGGCTGGTGGATTCTGGCGAAAAGGCCCTCGACGCCGCTTTGCGGGAAGTTCGCGAGGAAACGGGAATTACGGCGCAACCCATCGTCAAGCTGGCCGACATCAAGTATGTCTATGTGCGTTCCTGGGGAGATCGCGCGCGCGTCTTCAAAATCGTCAGCTTCTACCTGCTCCGCTACGAATCGGGAACGATCGATACCATCAGCGACGATATGCGCATCGAAGTCGCACGCGCCCAGTGGATCCCGCTCGAAGACGCGCCCAAGCTGCTGACCTACCGCGGCGAGAAACAAATGGCCCGCAAAGCGCTGGAGTATGTGCGATCTCACGTTGTCGATTGACGGTTTTTGACACAGTCGTCACTTAGGTATGAATAGACCACAGGCGAACAGGGCCATCAGAGCAGTGTGCATAGGATTTCTCTGCCTGGCATCGCCCGCGTGGATGCATGCCCAGACACAGCCGGGCGCGGGGCGGGTCTGCCCGGATCCTGGTTTTAATCCGCAGCCATGGCTCGACGATTTCGAGCAATTGATTGTGGAAATGTCGGCACATTACGCGGACTTGGAGTACGCCGTGGAAGCGCGTCACATGGACCTGCCGAGGCTGCGAGCCGAAACCGAAACGAAACTCAAGGCCAGTTGCGAGGAAGGCGAAGCAAAGCAAGCGCTGCAATCGTTCGTGAAGTCGTTTGGCGACGGACATCTGGACATTGAATGGCCCAATCCCCCGGCGAAAGTCCGAGGGGCAGCGGCTGAGACACAGTCTCCCTGCCGCAGTCTGAGCTACGAAACGCCAACGCTGAATCCAGGCATCGACTTCTCTCAGTTGCCGCAATTCACCAGCGTGGGCGGAGATCGAACAGACTGGTTCCCCAGCGGCATACTCACGGTGAACGCGAATCAAAAGCTGGGGGTGATCCGGATTCCCGTCTTCGGCGAGCGCTGGTTCCCCGACGCTTGCGAACAGGCATTTCGAGACTTGCATCTCACGGACGCACGTTGCGACCAAGGCTGCAAGAACAAGCTTCAACACGCGACCGGGAATCTCCTGACCGCGATACTGATGAAGCGAACCGCAGAGCTTCAGTCGGCGGGAGCTTCAGCGATTGTTGTGGACATCACGCGCAACGACGGCGGCTCAGACTGGGTCGATCCCGTGGTTCGTTCCTTCAGCCCTATTCCTCTGCGGGAGTCGCCGTGGGGCTTTATCAAGCACGAGCACTGGACGAAAGAACTGCAGCAGCGTCTGTCCCAGGTTGAGTCCGACCTGAAGAGTGGCAAGGAGCCGAAACAGACGCTCGAAGAGGCCGCGGCCCGCTTGCAGTCGGCCGTCGCGCTGAGCGAGGAAAAATGCGATCGCAGTAGCGTTTGGACCGGCGGAAAGCTGACGTGTTCTTTGGTCGTGAGTGGCGTGTTATACAGTAGCGGCGTGCTTCCCTACGCTGCGCCGGGATCGTTTGCAGCACTCCAATCGCGGGGCGTACTCTTTCGTCCGTTCGATTATGCGTACACCGAATCCTCTGCACGGCCACCTCTTTACGTCGTTGTGGATTCTCACACTTGGTCGTCGGCCGAATATTTCGCCTTCCTCCTGCAGGACAATGGCGCGGCTACTATTCTCGGTGAGGTGACGGGCGGAGCAGGTTGTGGTTTTACAAATGGCGGCATTCCTACCGTATTGAAAAACTCGCGAGCGCAGGTGAAGATGCCCGACTGCGTTCATTTCCGTAGAGATGGATCAAACGCAAACGCCGGCGTCACGCCTGACGTTTTGGTGCCATGGTCGGTGCACGACTCTCCATACCTGAGAGCACAGAAGTTGTATCGCGCTCTGGTCACTGCAGTGACGGCGGAACCGAAAGAAGCCGGTTGCAAAGCGCATGAATGAAGGAAAGCGGAGTCCGAGTCAGCGGCTCTCGTGACGCATCGGTCTCCTTGGTATTCCTTCGTGTCCTCTGCGGTTGACGGTTTTTTAGACGCTCCCCTCCATGCGCCTTCGTGCCCCTTTGTGATTAATCGAACCGGCCTCCGCCGCACATCCGGCGACAGGCGTAAACTTAAAGGTTTCCCTGTGAGGCAATCCCATGAAAGGCATTCATAAAGTCGCCATTCTCGGCGCCGGAACTATGGGCGCGCGCATCGCCGCCCATTTCGCCAACGCCGGCGTTCCCAGCTACCTTTTCGATATCGTCCCGCCCGATGCCGACGCGCCCGCCCGCAACAAAATCGCCGCCGCCGGACTCGACGCCGCCAAGAAATCCAAGCCCGCCGCATTTATGGATCCGTCACTCGCCCGCCTGGTCTCCGTCGGCAACTTTGAGGACGATCTGAAAAAGCTCGCCGACGTCGACTGGATCATCGAAGCCGTCGTCGAAAATCTCGAAATTAAGCGCGCGCTGCTCAGGAAAGTCGAAGCCGTGCGCAAGCCCGGAACCATCATTACCACCAATACCAGCGGATTGCCGGTCGGGAAAATTGCCGAGGGATTTTCGAACGACTTCCAACGCGCCTGGTTTGGCACGCATTTCTTTAACCCGCCGCGCTACATGCGCCTGCTCGAACTCATTCCAACACCTCACACGGATCGTGCTCTTATCGACGCCGTCTCCCACTTCTGCGACGTGCGTCTCGGCAAGGGCGTCGTGCTTGCAAAAGACACGCCAAACTTCATCGGCAATCGCATCGGCACGTTCTCCGTCCTCAACGTCATGCGTCTCATGCAAGAGATGGACCTCACCATCGAAGACGTCGACGCGCTTACCGGTCAAGCCGTCGGCTGGCCGAAGTCTGCGACCTTCCGCACCATCGATCTGGTCGGCCTCGACATTCTCGGCCACGTCGTCGGCAACATGACCCAGAATGTGCACGACGAACGCAGCGATCTGAAACTCCCTGAATTTTTCATCCAGATGCTGCAGCGGAAAATGCTCGGCGATAAAACCAAGGGCGGCTTTTACAAGAAAGTCAAACACGCCGAAGGCAAAGAAGACGAGCGACTCGCCATCGACTGGAAGACTCTCGAATACCATCCTCGCCACAGGCCGAAGTTCCCCGCGCTCGACATGGCGAAAAACGTCGAAGACACCGGCGCACGCCTGCGCATGTTGCTCGGCCTGGAGGGCAGCGGCCCGGCCAAGGGCGACAAAGCAGGAGCCTTCCTCTGGGCTTCGCTGGCCGACGTTTGGAATTACTCCGCCAATCGCGTTCCCGAGATTTCAGACTCAATCGTGGAAATCGACCGCGCCATGAAGCTCGGCTTCAACTGGGAACTCGGGCCCTTCGAGCTCTGGGATGCTGCCGGCATCGAACCCACCGTCGCGCGCATGAAAAAAGAAGGCAAGCCCATTGCGCCGAATGTCGAAAAGCTGCTCGCCTCGGGGCAGAAATCCTGGTACAGCGACGATCCCAAAACCGCATCAGGCCGCAAATATTGGGATCTCGCCAGTGCATCATCGCGCGCCGTCGAAGTTCCGCAAGGTGTCTGGTCGGTTACCGTCGCGAAAAAATCAAACGGCGTGGTGAAGAAAAATTCCGGAGCTTCGCTCGTCGATCTTGGCGATGGCGTCGCCTGCCTCGAGTTCCATTCCAAGATGAACGCGCTCGGCGCCGACATCATCAGCCTGATCACGCAATCGCTCAAGTCCGGCGGCACGGGCGATTCCTTCGACGCATTCGTCATCACCAACGACGCCACGAACTTTTCCGTCGGCGCAAATCTCATGCTCCTGTTGATGAGCGTGCAGGAAGAAGAATGGGACGAAGTCGATCTCGCCATCCGACAATTCCAGGGCATGACGCATGCGATCAAGTTCTCGCCCAAGCCGGTTGTCTCCGCGCCGTTTGGATTGTGTCTCGGCGGAGGAACAGAAATATCTCTGCATGCCGCCGCGCGGCAGCCTCACGCGGAGCTATACACCGGCCTCGTCGAAGTCGGAGTCGGACTGCTTCCTGGCGGCGGAGGCTGCAAAGAAATGTTGCTGCGAGCGGTCGACGCGGCTGCGGCGGCCCGCGAGAAGTCCTCGGGTGAAGCTATTGCCGGATCGGTCGAAATGCTCGAATCCATGAAGAAAACCTTCCAGACGATCGCGACCGCCAAAGTCGCAACCTCGGCGCACGAAGCCCGCAGCCTGGGGTTTCTCGCCGATTCCGACCGCATCTCCATGAACCGAGAGCGTGTCCTCTCCGACGCGAAAGCGCGCGCGCTCGAACTGGTTCGCGCCGGCTACGAGCCGCCCGTCCTACGCACCGATATTCCCGCGCCCGGAGAAAATCTGCTCGCCGCCCTGAAGATGGGCGTCTATCTCATGCGCCAGGGAGATTTCATCACCGACTACGAAGTCAAACTCGGAGGCAAAATCGCTGAAGTCCTCTGCGGAGGAAACGTAACGCCGGGCACGCCCGTCAGCGAGCAATACATCCTCGATCTCGAACGCGAGGCCTTCAAATCGCTCTGCGGAGAGAAGAAAACGCAGGAGCGCATCCAATACACATTGAAAACAGGCAAGACGCTGAGGAATTAGAGCTTCGTCTCGAAATGCTCCAAGAACGTTGCAGCTAAGGCTATTAGTTATTGACTATAGCTGCGACATGGAGCTATGATATTAGCTGTAGGAGTTGACAAAGATGCCTTACGTAAGGCCGGAAGAAGTCCTGTCCCCAAAAAGTCGGGTCGGGGGGATTCTTGAGGTAATCCATGATCCCCAGGAAAACGGAATGAGCGTGGCTCGAATTATGTGGGACGAAGAACCGCGTCTCGCGATTCGCTGGAACGGCGACGACAGTAAACCATTGGGTAATCCGGTAGCTCGGGGACAAGCAACCTGGTTTATCGTTGACGGGTTTGCGGCGGCGAGTATCGAACAAGCAGCGCGCGAAGCTGCTGAGAAGTCGCCGAACAGTTTGGTTTCCAAGTACCGTGAGATGGCTCGCGACTCCGACCGCGAACGCGAAGCAGAGGAATGGACAGAAGGGCTGATGAGAGATGCATCCTCGCAGGGGTGAGGTTTGGTGGGTGTCATTCGACAGCTCGATTGGAGGAGAGATTCGCAAAACGCGTCCGGCCGTTATCATGAGCAACGACGCTGCGAACGCCGCTCTAAACCGCGTGATCGTGGTGCCGATTACCAGCCAAATCTCAAAGATCTATCCAGGCGAGGCAATGATCACCGTCAATGGAGAGCAGCGCAAAGCCATGACGGATCAAATCATAACCGCTTCTAAACAACGCCTAAGTAATAGATTAGCGACTCTGGCATCAAGCGATATGAGTGCCGTTGAGGATGCGCTTCTGTTTCAACTTAGCATTCGGCGGTGAACCAATATGCAAATATTCCACGACGCATCCAAATGATCGCGCGATCCAATTTCGTCCTTATCATCTTGCTCCTCGCGTCCAACTTCGCGTTTGCACAGAAAGACGTTCCTGCCAAAGAATCCGCTCCCGACGTTCCCGACGCGATCGCCGTTCCCGCCGGGCTCGAACCCGTCCTGTTCGCTCGCGGCGCCGGATCGGCGACCTATACTTGTCAAGCCGGTCCAGACGGCAAATTTGCTTGGACCCCAAAAGCTCCCGAAGCCGATCTGAAAGACCGCAAAGACAAAGTCATCGGCCAGCACTCCGCCGGTCCGACGTGGACGCTCAAAGACGGCAGCCAAGTCACCGGTAAGCCCGTCGCCCACGTCGACTCGCTCGACTCCGAGTCCGTTCCCTGGCTGCTCGTCGACGTGACCAGCAATTCCGGAAAAGGTGTGCTGGCGAACGTCACGAAGATTCAACGCGTCCACACCGTCGGCGGCATGCCTCCCGACTACGGTTGCGACGCCTCCCACAAGGGCGACGAAACCAAGAGCAAATACACCGCCGACTACTACTTCTTCGCCCCTGCAAAATAAGTCGCTTGCGGATGCCCTCAATGCGCATCCTACAATCCGGGCGTAACGGTCGCTCGCTGTAAAATAACTGACAAGGCATCAAATTCTGTTGTGAACTCGGCAACCTCGACTCGGTAAGTTAGGAGGAGCTCCATGCCGAAGATTATTCCTGCGGTTCTCATCGCTTTGGGTCTTTGCCTTGGATGCGGGACATCCCATCCAACAATTTGCGAAGCTCCCGCCTCTTCTTCCTCTTCGACCTGTACCTGCGGCGGCACAGACGCCGCTTGTCCGGCTGAGGTTCAAGCGGATGTTTACGCTGTGGCAAACGGCCAGATCGCGACCTTCCCCATTCAAGCCAGTACCGGCGCGCTCGGAACTCCTACTACGAGCGCTGGGCCAGCCAGCAGTCTCGGGATGGCAGCGATTCCCGTCGCACTCCTGTTCGCGTCCAATCCTCAGGCCGCGAGCGGAGGAGCAATCAATGTCTGGACGATCAATTACAACACCGGAGCACTGACTCCGGTTGCCGGATCTCCATTTTCTGGCGGCGGCGTCACAGCGCCGGCTGGTTTGGCGGTTGCGAACAATCTCGGCCCCGCCGGCCCGTTTCTCTATGTCGCCGACGCGGGCAAAATCGACGCGTTGCAAGTCAACAATGCCACCGGAGCGTTAACGGCTGTGCCCGGCTCTCCGTTCACGTCGGGTACGAACCTTTATCTCGCCACCGATTACATGAATCACTTCGTCTTCGCTGCCGACGAAGACTCTGCCGGTGGCGTGCTTGCCTTTACCATAAACGCCAGCACCGGAGCACTCACGGCCGTTCCCGGTTCCCCGTTTGCGATCAGTTCGAACTCAAGCGGAAGCATGCAGCTGGGCCAAATTGTGGTCGATCCGGCAAGCAGTTTCGTCTACGTCGCGATCCCCACGACCGGCCAGATTGCCGCGTTTTCGATTGGATCGGGCGGCGTGCTGACTCCCGTCCCCGGTTCTCCGTTTGCCGCGGGCAGTGGCGCTTTCGCGGTCGTGACCATTAACAATTCGCCGGGCAATAACTTCCTCTACGTCTCTAACCAGACCGCCGGAACTGTCTCCGGTTACAGCATCAATTCCACTACCGGCGCTTTGACGCCGCTGGCCGGGTCTCCATTTTCTGTGCCCGCCGACACTATCGTGGCGGACGGCGTTGAACACCTCTACGCTTCCGGCCCCAGCGGCATGATGGTTTTCAGCATCGCTACGACTACCGGAGCGCTGACGCAGATCGGTTCGCCGGTCTCTTTCGCAGGCGCCACCGCGCTGGCCTACGTCGGCCCGTAGCCGCGCCTTTGAACAAGAACGTGGCCGCGCACCCAACGCGGTTTTCGTTGGGTGGGAATTCTGATTTTGTGTAGGGGCGGACGCATTCGTCCGCCCGATTTTTCTTTGTGAAAGCGCGGCCCTTCAGGGCCGCGTTAACTCCGGTCAAGAAATCGAACTTCGGAGGGACGCCCGACAGTAGCCCAGCTTCACCTCCGGGAATCCCACAACAAATTCATGCCGAGGCCCGTCAGGGACGACATAAAAACCGGAAAGCCCATGCTGAAAGAAGCCGCCGAGGCTGGCTTCTATCAGGCACCTGGTACGGTCGACAAATTCCCCCGCCTGCAAATCCTGAGCATCGCCGAATTATTGCAAGGAAAGAAAATCGACTACCCGCGCTACGTCATCGACGCCACATTCAAGAAAGCCCCAAAATCTCGCAAGCCCGCCGAAGAACAAATCCCCCTCGGCACCGGCGAACTCGAAGAACCATTCTAACCAGCTGTGCGCCACCCGAAGGCAGGTGTGTTCGACCTCCACCACCCTGCGTCATCCCGAAGCGCCGTGCTTTCACCAACGGCGCGAGGGATCTTGCGTGCAGCCTAACCGCCCTATGTCTCTACCCTGCGTCATCCCGAAGCGCCCCGGCTTTCACCAGGGGCGGAGGGATCTCGCGCGCAGCTTAACC
>JASHQK010000476.1 GCA_030039195.1 Candidatus Sulfotelmatobacter sp. | reverse complement strand
CAGTCTCTGAACGCAATACCCGATTCCGCACGGCTGGGTCTGAGGGCCCTCCTCCCGCGCGACGTTTCTGTTTGGACCCCCGCTCGCCACGGGCGAGCCCTACTCTTCATAAATCAAATACGTCGGAGGATCGCATGCTCCATCTCGACACCGGCAATACCGGTTTCATGATCTTATGCACCAGCCTGGTCATGTTGATGACGCCCGGTCTCGCATTCTTCTACGGTGGCCTGGTCGGCCGCAAGAACGTGCTCGCCATCATGATTCAGAGCTTCGTCTCCATGGGCTGGACCACCGTCATCTGGTACCTCTACGGCTACTCCCTCTGCTTTAGCGGCGACTGGCATGGAGTCATCGGGAACCTGCATCTGGCGTTTTTGCACGGCGTGAATCTCTCCACCCCCGCCGCGCCCAACGACACCATTCCCGCATTCGTTTTCATTGCCTATCAAATGATGTTTGCCATCATCACTCCTGCGCTGATCTCCGGCGCCTTCACCAACCGCGTCACCTTCAAGGCCTACATGCTGTTCCTGACCGCGTGGCTGACCTTCGTCTACTTTCCCTTCGTACACATGGTTTGGGGCGGAGGGTTTCTGCAGCAATGGGGAGTGAAAGATTTCGCCGGCGGCATTGTCGTGCATAACATCGCGGGGCTAGCCGCTCTGGCATCGGTCGTCTACGTCGGCAAGCGCCGCATCGCCGACCGAGGCCCCCACAGCATTCCGCTGGTTGCGCTGGGCACGGGTCTGCTCTGGTTCGGATGGTACGGCTTCAACGCCGGCAGCGAAATGCGCGTGGATTCGGTCACCGCAACCGCATTCTTGAACACCGACGTGGCCGCGTCGTTCGCAGCCGTGGCGTGGTTGCTGGTCGCCTGGCTGAATGAAAAGAAGCCCAAGTTCCTCGGGCTGCTCACCGGCGCCGTCGCCGGACTCGCCACCGTCACTCCCGCCGCCGGATTCGTTTCTCCCACGACCGCGGTCATCATTGGTGTGGTTTCCGGCGTGGTCTGCTATTACGCGGTCGAGATGAAAAACAGGCTCCAGTGGGACGATGCTCTCGACGTGTGGGGAGTCCACGGCGTTGGCGGTTTCCTCGGCATTGTCATGCTGGGCATTTTTGCCAACAAAGCCTTCAATCCCGAAGGCGCCAACGGCCTCCTCTACGGCGATCCTGTGTTCCTGCTGAAGCAGGTCACAGCGGTCGTGTTCTCGTCCGTATGGGCCTTTGTGTTCACCTACGCCATGCTGCGCATCATCGATGCGTTCACTACGGTCAAGGTCAGTGAGCAGTCGGAGGAGATCGGACTCGATGAGTCGCTGCATGGTGAGCGCGCTTACGAAATGGCCGATCGCGACGTCGTTCGCGAACTGGTGAATTCGGCAACATCAGAGCTTAAGAGCAAACCGTAACGCCGAATCGAACAGTGTGGCCGCTGACAATGGCCGTTGCCAAAATGGCGGTTCTTCGTCCTCTCGGCGAGATGCTTCTGCTGGGGGTGGTGCTCGCATCACCCCTATTTTTATGCGCCCAGAACAGCACGCCGCCCGCAACCCCCGATCCTGGCGAAAATCAGGCTTGGTGGAAAGCCATCACCGTGGATGGATACTTGTCATTTTCCTATACGCACAACACTAACGATCCCGTGCCTCCGTTGAATCAGTTTCGCGTCTTCGATTTCAAAGATGACAATCCCGAACTCGATGTCGCCCAATTAGTCGTGCAGCACGGGGTGGGCGACGAGGGCCGCATCGGATTCCGCCTGAAGATGATTGCCGGCTCGACCGTACCGCAAGTGACTACGTCTTATGGCATGCATATCGCCCGCGATTTCGACATTCCTGAAATGTATCTGAGTTACCTCGCTCCGCTCGGCAAGGGACTTCGCCCTGATGCCGGCAAGTTCTTCACGCCCTTCGGTTACGAAGTTATGGGTGGGTACGACAACTACAACGACAATTTCAGCCGCGGCTTCATTTTCGGCTATGGCATTCCTGTTACTCATACCGGCCTGAAGGCGAGCTATTCGTTCAACAGTCGGATCTCCGCGGCCGCGTTGCTGACCAACGGTTGCGACGCCGTGACGCCGCTGAACGGAGGCGTAACCGCTGCCGGACAATTCTCCGCCGTAACCTCCAAAACAACCAACCTGACTTTCACGTTTCTGCATGGCCCCGAGAAGCCGCACAACAACCACGATCAGCGCAGCCTTTACGAACTGGTTAGTAGTTGGAAGGCGCTCGCGAAGCTGACTGTGGGTTTCGACGGGCTTTACGCCGATGAAGATCACGCCGCGTCGAACGGCAGCGACGCGATTTGGAAGGGTCTCGCCGGATATTCGAAGTACAGCTTCACGTCCGCTTTCTCGCTGGCATTTCGCGGCGAGGTCTTCGCTGATATTGGCGGCAGCCGCACCGGAACATCCCAAACCCTCCTCGGATTCACCCTGACTCCAGAATATGTCTTCGCGGCCAAGCCCTCGCGGGTGAGCCATGAGTTGCGGCACTTCGACGGGAAGTTCGTGGTCCGCGCCGAGGTGCGCCAGGATCTTTCCGATGAGAATACGTTTCGCCGCGGCACCGGATTCACCGACCACCAATTCACCGCCGCCGGCAACTTCATTTATCTCTTCTGACCAATAGGAAGGCCGTTCCAGCGGCTTGGGTCGTCCTCTTGCCCGGAATCTGAGCGCGGCGGATAAGGCTCGGGCGAAGATTCAGACCGTGGTTCTGGCCAACAATCGGAGCGTGGATATCATGCTGAGCAAGGCCGGGTAGGGGTCGGCGAGATGCATCCGTTTAATTCGCCGGATTACGCGACGCTGGTCAATCGCGGCAAGCCGCTCGAAGCGAAGGCGGTCGAGAACGCCGGAGAGAAAGGGAAGATAAAGAACTAAGAGCGACAATCTGGCTATGGCGGTTTGGAAATTAGTGGGCACCCATACCTCATTGTCATCCTGAGGCACGCGTTTTTTGCGGGCCGAAGGACCCATGCATTTTCGGCTAGTTGCATAGGTCCTTCGCCGCCAACGGCGCGGCTCAGGATGACAAGCTGCCCATATAAGGAAAATGACCGTAATGCGGGCGGTGAGCTGGATTGTCATATTCGGCTCATCGCCCAAATTCTTTTGGCCGCGCATCTGCTTCGTCATCCAGAGCGGAGCGAGTCGGTTCACGTTCGCGAACCGGCTGCGGAGTCGAAGGACCTCATGCCTGCCTGTAGCACCTTCGGCTTGGCGGGGGATTTCTTAGGCAAAAGGTTTGTATAAGTGCGCAGCTCTCCGGAGCGCTGAAAAAGAACTCCTATTTAGAAGCGCTGGTAACACACGCATGCAAGGGATTCTTCGCTC
>JASHQK010000475.1 GCA_030039195.1 Candidatus Sulfotelmatobacter sp. | reverse complement strand
ACCTCCGCGATCAATATAGCATTGGAGTGAGTTTCGTCAGTTACCAATGAAGAATAGCTCCGAGAAGGGAAAAGCCGAGCTGAGTGCGGGAGAATGCTAGCTCATCTCACATTACTGGACGTAGCTTTGTGGCGCAGAAGGCATTGAACGAAGTCGCGTCCGAACAGGAGTATCAGCGTCCCGGACCACAAGATTGGGAGACCTAGGCATGGAACAAACCAGAGCCAGTCTGAGAATGAAAGCACCGGAGGAAGCTCCCGCCCGGCCCACAATGCCCAAGCCCACGTCAACCCGATGCCTACGGCTATCGTGTCCCCAAACAGTCTTAATGGCGTCCATGAAGGCATAAGCACACGCCGACCCAGCCGCCAGGATTCTAAATTCAACGACACCCAATACCAGAACAGGGCAATTGACAAGACGAGAGTTATGTCGTCCCACCATCCCGGAAGATGGCGGAACACCAATGCTCGGGGTATCGCCAAGGGAGCGTTGATCGCCATCAGAAGGGCGAAGGAAGGAGGGGTTCCGGGCATATCCTGAATGCGCATCAGAGCCCTTTCCCACCGGTCGGTCCACACGAGGAGGGCCACCGCCACGAGCACCTGCAGAAGCGGGAGTATTTGTTTAATTCTTATTTGCATACGACGCTACGTAGAAACCTTCGCCTCCTGCTGACTATTAGACACCGGACTGAGAACTGCGCTGGCATAACGGTCGTAACCAGAGCTTCGGGCGTCAACGACACGCCCCCATCCTCACAGCATGGCGCGCGCCAGCGCAATTCTTGTAGAGTATTCAATCGGGCCGAAATTCATTCCTGCATTTACGGCCATACACCGCGCTTCGGTCGTTCTTTGAAGGAGGCTCTCCTTTGAAACACGGTAATCATGACAATTCCCACCCCTCCCAGCCGCCCGCATCATCCCCCGGCGGCGAGGGCAAAGATCGTCATCTTCACAATCCGATCGAAGACCGTCTGGTTCCCCTCGAGCCGCTCGACCTCGCCAAAGTGACGTCGATCGACAGTCTCGTGCGCGCCATGGGGAAAACCGCCTTCACTGGCCGCCAACTCGGCGAAGCTGCCGACGTTTTGGAAGCCATGGCGCTCGATGAAGATGCGTTCGTCGTCATGACCCTCGCCGGCGCCATGACGGTCGCTAAACAAGGATTGATCATCACCGAACTGATCGATCGCGGCATCGTCAATGCCATCGTTTCCACCGGCGCGCTCATGGCTCACGGATTAGTCGAGGCCACCGGCCGCGCTCATTTCCGCGCCAATCCGGAAGTTTCCGACGAAGAGCTCTACGAGCAGGGCTACAACCGCGTCTATGACACGCTTGAGCCCGAGCAGAACCTCGACGACGTGGAAGAAGTCATGTCGGCCATACTCGAAAACTGGGACCACAACGAGGTCATGTGCTCGTACAAACTCAATCACGCGGTCGGAGCGTATCTGGCCAAACATGCGCAGGGTCAGCGTGGGATCTTGAAATCCGCCTTCGAGCAAGGGGTTCCGGTCTTCGTTCCAGCCTTCACCGATTCTGAACTGGGTCTCGACACCGCGCTGAATAACCGCCTGCGCGAGTCGACAGGACGGCACAAAATCCGCTATGACCCCTTCGAAGATTTAGAGCATTTCGCGGCTACTTTATTGCGCCAGAAAA
Source organism: Candidatus Sulfotelmatobacter sp. (assembly GCA_030039195.1). Taxonomy (GTDB): domain Bacteria; phylum Acidobacteriota; class Terriglobia; order Terriglobales; family Acidobacteriaceae; genus Sulfotelmatobacter. The sequence goes on along the minus strand of JASHQK010000475.1, from coordinate 3,364 downwards.
AGTTGGGCATCTTCACGATTGGCGGAGGTGTGCCGCGCAACTGGTCACAGCAGTTCGGCCCATTTATCGAACTTCGGCACCGCCGCCTCGGCGAAAACGTTCCACTCAAGCGCTATCACTATGGCCTGCGCATCTGCCCGGAACCCGTTTACTGGGGCGGACTCTCCGGCAGTCCGTACAGCGAGGCGATTTCCTGGGGCAAGTTCGTACCGCCTGCGGAAGGCGGCATGTTTGGCGAGGTTTTTGTCGATGCGACGGTCGGCCTGCCCATCATCGTCGCGGCCGTGCTCGAGCGTCTCGATAAAGCTAGGAAGGGCAACCGCACCCGCAAGTCGGCGAAAGCGAGCGTAAGAAGATAGCTTTTATCGTTGCCATGAAAGAGGAGCTTTCGTCAGACGAACGTTCTTTGCGCTCGAGAGCCGTGCTCTTTCATTCACTATCCGCCCGCCCGCGCCACCTGGACTCGGCTCATGTCCACCGGAATGTCGCGCTGAATTTCCATTTCAATCGACGTTCCCACTTCCAGCCTCAGGTCTGGGCCGTGGCGCAGCAACGCCCACGCGATTCCTGCCACGGCTCCAGCGCCGGCTCCGACGCGCGCTCCATTCAGACCGCCGGTCGCGAGGCCACCGGCCGTCGCGCCAGCCACCGTACCAATCGCCCCGCCCTTGGCCGCATCTTCAACTCGCTTGCCCGTGTCCTTATCCTCCTGGATCGTTCCTTCCTTATCCTTCACGGCGTTGTGCTCTGCGCCCGGCGTATTCTCGACCGAAGCGGGCAGCATGATGGTATAGCCGCTGGGATAAATCAACGATGTAAAGTGGATCAGCATCTCGGCTCTTCCCTTTACCCGGCCGGCGCGCTCCACATGCGAAATTCGTCCCTGAATGTACGTTCCTGCGGGCACCAGGATGCGGTTATTCAACACGAACGGGAACGCCGTCTGCGCGTACACCGCATCGCCCTCGCGAGCATTCTTGGTTGAGATCGCCTGCGCGAGAGTGAGGGGAATCTTCGCTCCCGCGGGAATCACCGTCAGATTGGGATCGGGTTGTTCGGCCAACTTTGTCCCGGCTGGCGCGGCGCTGAGGTCCGACCTGCTACCGCTCTGCGCCCCGGCTTGAGTGGCCGGAGCGGCAGACTGCGCCGGACTATCCGCAGGTTTTGCGCCGCTTGCCGTCTGCGGCCATGCCACGCCTGAAACCAGCAGAAATGCCAATATCGCGCGCATCCCCACCTCCCAACCCAAGACTTTCTTCGGGCTTAGCCAGAGATTACCACGGGTTAGCTAGGATGCACCCTCTCAAATGCAAGTTATCCGCCGGAAGGCGAGATTGGACGCTTCGAGCACCTGTGGGCCTCGGTCCGCCGAAGCAAACTGAAAAAATGCGGCTGGCCTCTTCGTCGCGTCGGCTGTGGCTATTTGTAGATCAGGTATTTTTCCCGGACTTTTTCGAATTTTTCAAGGCCGTCCTGCCAATCCTGGGCAATTCGCCTCGGATCCTCGCCCGCGGTCAGCGCGTCGTAGACACTCTGATTCACCAGCAGTTGGCTCATCTTTTCGATCTTGAAATCGGCGGCATACAGTTTATGCAGAGCCGCGGCTAACTCGATCCCCAACTCCGGCGCATCGAGGCCGTTGCGACCCGTCAGGATGATGTTCACCCCCTGGCACTCTTGTCCGCTGTAGACGCTGCTTGTGGGGGTAAAAGTCACGGGAACGAACCGCACGCCGGCAATTCCTCGTGCGTTCAGATAGGCCGCCAATTCCCTGCTCTTCATCCACGGCGCGCCCACCAGTTCAAACGGAGTGTCCGTTCCCCGCCCCACCGAAACGTTCGTCCCCTCAATCAGCCCTACCCCCGGATAAAGTGCCGCCTCGGTCACGCTCCTGAGATTCGGCGACGGATTCACCCACTCCAGCCCCGTTGAATCAAACCAATCTCCCCGCTCCCATCCCTCCATCGGCACCACCGTCAGCTTCGCGTTGATGTTCCGCTCCGCATTGAACATCTGCGCCAACTCACCCATGGTCATGCCGTGCCGCACCGGCACCGTCCAATAATTCGTAAAGCTCTCGTGTTCGGCGTCCGAGACCGACCCCTGTACAAACGATCCCGTGATCGGATCCGGCCGGTCCAGCACAATGATTTCGATTCCCGCCTTCGCCGCCGCTTCCAGAAAATATCCCAGCGTCGTTTCGTAGGTATAAAATCGCACGCCCGCATCCTGAATATCGAACACGAGCGCGTCCAGATTCTTCAGCACATCCTCCGGCGGATGCCGCTCCGCATCCGTCGCCCCATATACGCTGTACACCGGAACACCCGTCGCCGCATCCTTCGAATTATTGATGTCGGTGGTGTCGAGCGTGCCCGTCACTCCATGTTCCGGACTGAAAATCGCCTCCAGCTCGACACCTGCCGCCTGCAGGCTCGCGTCGTTTTTCAGCACATCAATCGTCCGCCGGCCCTCGGAATCGAATCCCGTCTGATTGGTGACCAAACCAATCCGCTTCTTCCCTTCCGGCTGTTTCAAAATATCGAAGCCGTGTTCTTCCAGCACATCAATTCCGGTCTTTACCGTTCCATTCCGCGCGCTCATGCGCCGTTCCGCGCTCTCCGCTTCGTTGTAACCGGTAACGCTTTTCCAACGCAGTTCATCTTTTTCGCTTACCGTGAGATTCAGCGCCGCCGCCACCTCCGTCGCCACTTTCACTCGCAGCCCGATCGCATTTCCCTTTCCCCGCGGATGCACGGCATTGGTCAGCAAAATAACGTAGGTCTCGGTCGTCGGATCGATCCACATCGACGTCCCGGTAAATCCCGTGTGGCCGAACGATCCGATCGGAAAAAGATCGCCGCGATTCGAGGAGAACGGGGAATCGATGTCCCATCCGAATCCGCGCAAAACGGGAGCGTTCGGCGGCGTCTCGGGCGATGTCATCTTCTCGACCATCATCGGCGACAGGATTCCATCGCCGCCATTCAGCAGCGCCTGCGCAAATTTCGCCAGATCATCGGCGGTCGAAAACAGGCCCGCATGCCCGGCCACGCCGCCCATCCGACGCGCCGTCGGATCGTGCACCACGCCTCGTAGCATGTGCTCGTTCTCGTCATATTGCGTCGGCGCAATCTTCACCCGCCATGACGCCGGTGGCAGAAACCGCGTGTGTGTCATCTTCAGCGGAGCAAAAATGTGCTTTTGCGCGTACTCATCCAGCGTCTCGCCCGATACTTTTTCCACGAGCGCCCCGAGCACAATAAAGTTGATGTCGCTGTAGACGAACCCCGAACCCGGCATCGTCTCCGGAGGCTCGACAAACGCCAGTTGATATGCGGTTTGCTTGCCCTCCCACGCCGTC
>JASHQK010000474.1 GCA_030039195.1 Candidatus Sulfotelmatobacter sp. | reverse complement strand
AGCACGACCCGGCGGATGTTCCCGCGGTCATTCAGGTTGAACACGACGATGGGAAGATTGTTGTCTTTGCACAGGCTGATGGCGGTCGAGTCCATGACTTTCAGCCCGAGCTTCAGCACTTCCATATAGGTAATATGGTTGAATTTTTGTGCTCCATCGACTTTCATTGGATCGGCGTCGTAGATGCCGTCGACTTTCGTGGCTTTCAAAATGGCATCGGCTTTGATTTCCATCGCGCGGAGCGAAGCCGCGGTGTCGGTCGAGAAATATGGATTGCCGGTGCCACCGGCGAAGATCACCACGCGTCCTTTTTCGAGATGCCGGATTGCGCGACGACGGATAAACGGCTCGGCGACCTGATTCATCTCAATCGCCGATTGCACGCGCGTGTAGACGCCCTGTTTTTCGAGTGCGTCCTGCAAGGCGAGCGCGTTGATGACGGTGGCGAGCATGCCCATGTGGTCGGCGGAAACGCGATCCATATCTTTCGCCTGATGCGCGACGCCGCGGAAAAAATTGCCTCCGCCGACGACAATCGCGATCTGCACGCCGAGTTTGTGCACCTCGCCGATCTCGCCTGCGATCTCGTGGATGCGCGTGGTCTCGACGCCAAAGCCCTGGTTCGCGGCCAGCGCCTCGCCGGAGAGTTTAAGAAGAATGCGTTTGAAGATGGGAGTGGTCATGGTCTGAGTCGTCTTATAAGGCTGTCAAAGTGGTCGTCCAGCCGCTCTATAAAGAAGTCTCCAACGTCTACCGACCTGGAAACCAAATCAATGATCCTTTTCTTCCGATAACTCCTCGGAACAGTAACCCTGAGAAGCAGCCAGAGCAACAAAGGCAGAAACAATACCGCATACATCACCCATTGGCCGAAAAAGTATCCCAGCGCACCCAAAAACAGGAGGAAGCAGACACCTGCAGCTACTCGACTGAGCTTAGGACCAAATCCCTGATCCATGGTCCCCTCCGAGAAGCTTCGCACAAAAAAGGCGACGCTGCGTCATCCCGAAGCCCCGCGCTTTCACCAGCGGGGCGAGGGATCTCGCGCGCAGCGACACAGAACCGTAAAGCCCCTCGCGAGATCCTCCGCTCCGCTGAAAAACGGCTTCGCTCAGGATGACAAACAAGAAACGGGATAGCAAACAAAAAAGGCGCCCTTTCGGGCGCCTGAATCATTCAGCCTTCGGCTCTGTAGGCTTGGTGACCGCAATGGTCTGGCCGACATCGCCGACTTTGAATCGGGCGAAGCGGCGCACCGCGATATTCTCGCCCAGCTTGCCGATCTTCGACGCGATCAGTTGTCCGATCGAGATGGTCTGGTCCTTGATGAAGGGCTGCTCCAGCAGGCAGACCTCTTCATAGAACTTTTCCATCTTGCCCGCGACCATTTTCTCGGCGATGTGCGCCGGTTTGCCGCTGGCGATCGCCTGCGCGAGATAAATTTCTTTCTCGCGGGCGAAGTCCTCGGGCGTGACGTCTTCCTTGCGCACGTATTTCGGATCGCTCGCCGCGATGTGCATCGCAATATCGTGTACCAGTTCCTTGAAGTCGTCAGTGCGCGCCACGAAATCGCTCTCGCAGTTGACCTCGACGAGCACACCAATCTTGCCGCCGGCGTGAATGTAGCTGGCCACCGACCCTTCGCTGGTCACGCGCGTCGCCTTCTTGGCCGCAACCGAAACGCCCTTCTTTCGCAGGATCACGACCGCCTGCTCCATGTCGCCTTTGGCTTCAGTCAGGGCCTGCTTGCAATCCATCATCGGAGCTCCGGTCTTTTCCCGGAGGTCCTTTACTTGTGCCGCGGAAATATTCACTGTCGTCGTTCCCATATCGATTCAACGCCCTTCTATCAGATAAAAAATCTTCGCCCCCAAGAATTAGATGCTGGTCTATAAACTTTGACCCGCGCCGGGGATTTCTAAGCATGACCCGCGCGGGTCCGAATTCGCATGCCCGGTTTTTCGATTACCTCAGGGGCTAAAGCCCCTCCTGTTTCGCGATCTCTGCGGCACGACTAAAGTCGTGCCCTTTCAAATCGTGCCCTTCCCGTTCTCTGGTTCCTATGTCTCGCAAAAGTGGCGAGACATGGGGCACCCCATTTCATCCCTTTTCCGCTAACGCTGAAGCTGCAGCCCCTCCCAGCTTTGTCGTTCCGAGCATAGCGAGGAATCTCGGTTTTCCTCGGTACTCGGGACTCGCGACTCGGGACTGGCTACACCGTCTGGCTCTCCACGTGATGCGTCGGAACGTCGTCTTCGTTGGCCACCGGCTTCTTGTGCGTTCCCGGACCCAGCACTTCCTCCATGCTGATGTCTTCGTTGGCGTCGACCGCGGCCGCTTCTTCCGAATAATCGCTGGGAGCGGCTTCGGCAGCCTGAGCCTCTTCGGTGCCGGCCTGCATCTCGGCAACCTGCTTGTCGGTCATCAACTGCGCACCTTCGGCGATCGATTCGGAAATCTTCGAGGTAAACAACCGGATCGCCCGCAAGGCGTCATCATTGCCGGGGATTACATAATCCACTTCGGTGGGATCGCAATTGGTGTCGACCACGGCGACCACCGGAATACCCAGCTTGCGGGCCTCGCGCACCGCGATCTGTTCCTTGTTCGAATCGATGACGAAGATCGCGTCGGGCAGGCGACTCATATTCTTGATACCGGCCAAATTGGCCTGCAAATGCTTGCGCTCGCGCTCGAGCTTAATGACTTCTTTTTTCGGGAGCAGCTCGTAACGGCCGTCGGTAGCCATGTCGTCGAGCTCTTTCAGCCGCTTCACCGATTTCTGCACGGTGACCCAGTTGGTGAGCAGTCCGCCCAACCAGCGCTGGTTGATGTAGAACATGCCGCACTTCTGCGCCTCTTCCGCGATCGCGTCCTGCGCCTGGCGCTTGGTGCCCACGAAGAGCACGATGCGGCCTTCGGTAGCCAGGTCCTGCACGAATTTCGACGCTTCTTTGAACATCTTCAGCGTCTTCTGCAGGTCGATGATGTAAATGCCGTTGCGCTCTCCGAAGATGTACTCTTTCATCTTGGGATTCCAGCGCTTGGTCTGATGCCCGAAGTGGACGCCCGCTTCGAGCAACTCCTTCATGGTGATGGTAGCCACGTTTCTCCTTTTGTAATCTGCATCGGGAGTCCTGGGTCCTTAGTCGCGAGCAGAACGCTCAGGACTCGGGACTAACGACTCGCGACTCGCCCGATTGCTATTCCCGTCCCCGCACCGCGAGGCACGGGAAGAATTGAACACCTAAACCAGCCTCCAGCTATCAGCCGTCAGCTTTCAGCCAAAGGCAAATTCCGTCATTCCGAGCGCGTTTCCGAAGCTTGTCATTCCGAGCGAAGCGAGGAATCTCGGTTTTCGCTCGGTGCTCGGTACTCGCAACTCGGTACTCAACTAGCGCTTCGAGAACTGGAAGCGCTTCCTCGCGCCCTTCTGGCCGTACTTCTTGCGCTCTTTGCCGCGCGAATCGCGGCTGACCATGCCCTCGGACTTCAGCTTCTTCCGCAGCTCGAGATTGAACTGCATGAGCGCGCGAGCCAGTCCCAACTTCACCGCGTCGGCCTGGCCGCGAACTCCGCCGCCTTGCGCCGTCACAACGACGTTGAACTGCGCTGCCGACTCCGTCGACGCCAGCGGGGATTTCGCCGCCGACCGCTGCGCCGGAGTCACAAAATATTCTTCAAACGCGCGCCCGTTGACTTTGAAATCGCCACTTCCCGGACGCAGATAAACACGGGCAATCGCCGACTTGCGGCGTCCCGTTCCGTAGTATTGAACCAATTCTGCCATTTTTAGCTATGAGTCCCGAGTCGCGAGTTCCGAGCAAAACCGGCGGAACTCAACTCCCCGACTCTTACCCTTTCAAATAAATTCTCGCAGCTCAGAGCTCACGGCTCGGGGCTGCTTACGAAACTGCCAGTTTCGCCGCCGGATGCTCCCGCACTTCCAGCTTGTACTCCTGCGGCTTCTGCGCCTGATGCGGATGCTTGTCGCCCTGATAGACATTCAGCTTCGACAGCATGTGCGCTGCCAGTTTGTTTTTCGGCAGCATGCGCTTCACCGCAGCTTCAATCACGGCTTCCGGCCGGCGCACCAGACGCTTCTTGTAGGCTTCGGTTTTCAACCCGCCGGGGTACCCGGTGTAATGCTGATAAACCTTGCTCTCCGCTTTTTCGCCGGTCATGCGGACCTTCTCCGCATTAATGACGATCACGTGATCGCCGGTGTCGAGGAACGGCGTGTAGCGCGGATTCTCTTTGCCAATAAGGATGCGCGCCACCTGCGAAGCCAGGCGGCCGAGCGTCTGCCCATTCGCATCCACGACGTACCACTTGCGCACAATTTCCCCCTGTTTGGGGAAATACGTTGACATCGGAACTCTCCCAGATTGTAAAAAGGCTGCGAAAGATAAACCGCGTGTTGATTCCCCAACGAGGACGCCGGGACCATCAGGCGGGCAACCACACGTCTACCAAAGTCTTTAATTTACCGGAGCCTGCGAGCCATTGTCAACGCAATGTTACGGCTGTTCGGAACGGGTGGTGTAGAAACAGCCGCCCGCAGTTTTCCGTAAGCTCCTCAGCGGCTAAAGCGGCTTCTCAAATGCGCTGATTTTACGGACGTCCTTGAAGACCGTCCCTTTCAAAACGCAACTTAATCAGAGTTTGCCTAGGGCTTGAGCATCAGATCGCCGGCAAACACGTGGGCGTGAAGACGGAATCTTCCGCTTCCGTCCATCTTCAGAGAGTTCCCGACCCAGCCCTTGGGATCGCCAAACGGGCTTCCGCTCACGTCGCCGAATTTTACTTTCAGGTCCACCGGCCCGTAGTCCGCCGGATCCGGCACCTGAATCGACAAGTCACCGCCCGTCAGTTCCAGGTCTTTATCCCCGCTGACGCCAGCCACGGAGAGGTCGCCGGCCCGCATCCGGGCATACAGGTTCGTGTCCTTTGGAACCGCGATCGTGACCTGGAATTCGTTCTTGGGCACGTGCAGAAAGTCGATTTCCAGAGAATCGCCTGTCCGTTTAAGCTGCACCTGCATCTTCTTGGCCAGCGCGCGATTCTTCCCTTCCGTGTGAATCGCTATCTCGTCGGAATCACTCCCAATGATGCGGAAGTCGCCATCGTGCATATGCAGCCGCACACTTGTGATGCTGTTCAGCTCAGTCTGGTAAGAACTGCCATCGTACAAATCGGCGCTCTCAGTCCTAACCCCATTCGACGCGGCATTGGCAAAACCACAGCACGAAAGCAACAAGGCAATCGTCAACCACCGCCCGGTCATACGCATGGAATTCCCCCTTTCACGCGAATACTCTGCAAGTGACGAAGAAACCGCGTTCTTGTCACCAGGATTCCACCAACTGGCGCCTCCTGCTCAGGGAAAACTGCTTACGCCTTGCGCCAGAGCGCTGACAGGATCGAGACTCAGAAGAAGGCTTTCAGCGCTTCCATGTGAACCTGTTCCTTGGCCACGGCCGCCCCGAGGCGCTGAAAATTCGGGATCTGATCGGCGGCATCCATCTCGGCCAGTTTCGAGGCATCCACGTCATGCAGCCCCAACTGCTCGAGGCGCTGCTGCGTCAATCCAACCGTGATCCGTTGATACGTGACCAGCTTCTGCGGGCCAAGTCCTCCACTGACGCGATCGAGCATGTTCTTATCTGGAATGCCACTAGCCGCTCCGGAGGAAATAAGCTCATTCGTTGCCGACGGCACGCCCTCCGGCCGCTGCCCGATCAAATGCATCAGCACGTTCTGTTGCAGATTGGCTTCATTCATTAACTCTCTGATCAGATATTGCGCCCACTGCAGTTCCCAGTAGCTTGCTGCCTTTCCCGGCGGAATTGTGGCCGAACTGAAGCCGGTGCCCAGTGAAATCAGCATCAGTTGATCGGCACCCATCGGCCAGCCGTTGCCGTACTCGGGCACGGTCGCTTCCAGAAAGGCCTGGAACGCGGGATTGTTATAGCTGCTCACGCCGCCATCGATAAATTCATATTTCTGTTTCTTGCCGGCCTCGTCGGTAACCGGAATCGTTTCCGGCGGAAAGTAGGTTGGAGCGGCGCTCGAAGCTCGCACAATCTGCCAGAGCGGCAGATTGGCATTGTTCTTGAAGAATTTGTTCTTTGGATTATTGCTGAAAAACCAGTCGCTTCCGAGCGTGGCGTTCTTGGCGACGATCATGATCTGCGTGCACAATTCGTCGCTGCCCAGAGTCGACTTCTTCAATACTTCTTTCAGGCGTTTCTCCAGTGGGCCGCTGGGATACTTGTGCCAGATACGGCCGGGCAACCACGACTTGGTGAAGATTTCGTGTCCGTACTTGAGATAGAAATCGCGCAGGTCGCTCGCTTTCTTGCCCAACGCGAGGCCGGCCGCGAGAATCGCGCCGGTGCTCGTCCCGCCGATCAGGTCGAAGCGCTTGCACAGAGGCTTTTGCGTGCCTGTGAGTTGATCAAGCTGCGACTCGATCGCGATCAGGCATTCGGCGGGAATCAGTCCGGCCAATCCACCGCCATCAATGGCAAGCAAGCGGCGCGGGCGGTTTGTGGTAACAGGGTTGTCGGCCATAGCAACCTCCGTGCAGGAATCATACGCCGTAAAGATCGTATAGCCCCGGACGCCGTCGCCCAAAAATCAACCACACGAAAAAACTTGCGGCGTGCGGGCGTGTTATATACATTCAGAAAATCTCTTATACCTTCAAGGCCCGAGGAGACTATGCGATCACAATTCCAGCTGTTGGTCGCGGTTCTGCTTTTTGCATTTCCCGCATTTGCTCAGCACGGCGGCGCTCATGACGTCGGCGGCGGATACATCCCTAAGCACGGACCGGCGCCCAGTCACAACGCCGCTCCCCACAATGATCACCTGGTGACAAACAAATCATTCCGCGATGCTGAGGGCCATCCCGAAGCGCCGCACGTTCATCACAACGGCCAGTGGGTCGGGAGCGGGCCCAGGCCCGAATTGCATCTTGACCATCCCTGGGAGCACGGGCATTTCACCGGCGGCTTCGGCCGCGGCCACGTGTGGCGGCTGGCTGGAGGCGGTCCGGGCCGCTTCTGGTTCGGCGGATTCTATTTCAGCGTCGCCCCAATCGATGTCGGCTATTGCGGCGACTGGCTCTGGGATAGCGATCAGATCGTGATCTATGAAGATCCCGATGACATAGGCTGGTATCTCGCTTACAACGTGCGTCTGGGCACTTACGTTCACGTCCTGTATCTGGGAGCGTAAGCATTTAAAGAAGGAAGCGATCCAAGCGCGCGATATTGCGTCGCCAAACCGGCGACGCTTCGCCCACCCCATCACGCCAACACTGGGCGTGATGGGCCCCGGGTTCGCGCGGATCGCTCAGGTCCTTCGCTGCGCAGAAGCAGCTTGCTCAGGATGACACGTAGCTGGGTGACCTGGGCTGCCCGCTACCAGTTCACCCGCATCGCAAACTGAAACTGCCGCGGATCGTAAGCTGCCGTGGCCTGGCCCGCATTTTCATACAGCGGACTCACCGCCGCGACGTTGTACTTATTGGCGATGTTGAACATGTCGGCGATCAGATCCATGCTGACGCGC
>JASHQK010000473.1 GCA_030039195.1 Candidatus Sulfotelmatobacter sp. | reverse complement strand
TCGCCCGGATCATTCGCTACGCAAAATCGGCTCGCTCAGGATGACAAGCATCACACCGTCGCCTGAACGGGCCATGGATATGACCCAAGCAGGGTATTGACCGCGAGAAGCGGAGCGCGGCATGCTTCTGCTAAGAGACCAGTTCGCTGCGCCACTTTGGAGAACGAGCCATGGCTGAGCCCCAGCAGGAGAAGCGTGCGGCACGGCGCTTTCCACTGCGCCTGCCGGTGACCGTTGATCACGGAGAGAAAGCCGAACTTCACGCAACTGGCCAGCTTCGTGACGTGAGCGCGCGGGGCATCTGCTTCTATGTGCAATCGTCGATCGCGCAAGGCTCTCCCATCGGATTCACGCTTACCCTGCCACCAGAAATCACGCTGACCGAAAGCATTCGCGTGCAGTGCAAGGGCCATGTGGTGCGCGTGGAAAATTCGCAACCAAATGGCCAATTGGCTGTAGCGGCCGTCATTGAAGAGTACGAATTCCTGCCGGAAGTGTAAGAGCCGACCTTCGACCTCAGACTTCAGGAGTGCTCTGCGCGTGTCGGCCCTAAAAGGGCATCTTCATGATGGCCGTTACGAAACGCGTGCCGTCCGCTGACACGGACTCGGTCTATTCCGCGTTCGGGTTTCCCGGCACTGTCGTGCCGGGCTTTCATTTACCGCCGCTTCGCGGCTGATGTGGTGCTGCATTTCACTTCTTGCCGCCGCTTCGGGTTTCGACACAGCCCCCGAAAGGGGCATCATCACGATGGCCACCCGGCATCGCTGAAGCGATGCCTTGATACGAATCGGGAAGCGATGCCGTGATACGAAGCTGCCTGGTATGAAGGATTCCTGGTACGAACCTGGCTGCCTGATACGAAGCATGGCGGTTCGCCCACGCGGCCCAGTGCCGCCGCGTGCATTTGACCGGCACCTTCTGAGCCGTCGCGCTGAGATGCCAAGGTCGGTAGTCTGACGTCGGTAGTCTGAGGTCTGACGCTGCGCCAAGCTCTTCTTCCTTCTGTCGTGAAGTGATATCGTTCCTCTAAGCATTGATTCAGGGGAGTGGTTTGGAGCGCATTCGGCCCAAGCGCAAGGGGACGATCGCCTTGGTCGTGTGGCTTGCCAGCGTGGCGAGTGCGCAGACCTTCGGGCCGCCGTCAACGATAAAGAGTATCCGCATCGTGCATGAAGGCGGAGTGCCGGCGGTTGAGATTCTCAGCCACGGCGGGCAGGTTTTTCCCGACATTCAACTGGTGCCGTCACCGCCACGGCTCGTCATCGACATTGCCAATTCACGGCTGGGCCCGCTGCCCAAGCGAATGGCCGTCCATCAGGACAACATTCTCGCCATCCGCGCGGATCAATATCAGGCCAAGCCGCCGGTGACGCGCATTGTGCTCGACCTGCAGGCACCGTACGCCTACAGTTGGGATGGAGTTGGCGAACGGCTGATGGTCCGGCTGAAACCGGCGGAGGACCTGAACGTGGCCAAGGAAATTTCGGCCCATTCCCAAGCTGTGGCGAAGGTCTCGCTGACTTCGGCTCCGGTCGCCGTTCCGGTCGTGAACGGTTCGGGCAGAGTGGTGGCGGCGGCTGGGCTCGCTCCGGGTTCTTCGCTGACGGCGGGCACTGACACAGCCGTACTGCAGATGAGTCACGGGGGAGAAGTTCGCGTGTGTCCGCGCACGACCGTTTCTGTGACGCCATCGCGGAACAAACGGGACATCATGCTGGGGATGAGCACGGGCGCGCTCGAGGCGCATTATTCACTCGACACCTCGGCAGATTCGGTCATCACCCCCGACTTCCGGATTCTTTTCGCCGGTCCGGGAGAATTTCACTTTGCCATCAGCGCCGATTCGCACGGCAATACCTGCGTGCGGGCGCTCAAGGGGAATACGGCGTCGGCGATCGTTTCGGAAGTCGTGGGCGACCGCGTCTATCAGGTCAAGCCAACCGAGCAGGCTGTTTTCCGCTCGGGGCAGATCGATAAAGTCGATACGAATGTTCCTCTTGAGTGCGGATGCCCGGCGCCTCCACTGATCGAGCAGGCAGAACCCGCCACAGGGGTCGCGACCGTGAAGATGCCGGAGAAAGCTACTCTTGGCGGGAATGGGACAGCGGCGGTATCGAGCGGCGCCTTGCCCGCCGGTACGGCTTCGGCCAGCACTCTGACGAACGGTCCGGAAACGCGGCCGCTTCCGCCGCTGAAACCAAACGAGATTCCCGTGCAGGTCGATGTGCCTTTTGTGTTCACGGCAAAGAATCGCGCAGCCATTGTCCCTCCGGCACCGCTGGAAGCGACGCGGGACTTGCCGGTCGAGGATTCTTCGGTACGACCGGTCCATCTCGACGCGGTCGTGGAAGCTCCGCATCCAGCGCAGGATGCCCGCAATAAGACGGAACATCACGGTTTCTTTCATCGGCTGAAGGGACTGATTGTGACTATCTTCGGATGAACCCTTCCGGTTTGTTGTTTTGAAAACTATTCCTGTCTGGAAATCCTTTTTTTGGGCATCGGCGTCTTATACGGACATTGATGGGACATTGACCCGACGTTCCCAGAAACTGTTCAGTCAGGAGCACGCCATGACCGCTTCCCCTGCCGGTCCGCAGCTGTTTTCGATGTTTTCTGCTCAACCTAGCGGGCTATATCGATTCCGCAACCGGGCGTTTGTGTTCTCGTTCACAGGACAAGCGCTGGTGCTGGCGCTTCTCATCTATTTCACATGCTGCATCATCGGAGATCGGACAGGAACCTTGCCGCGGCCATCCAGCTTTGAGGACTTGCCGCTCATCTTCTCCGGACATGGCGGCGGAGGTGGTGGGAACTTCGACAAGCTGCCAGCCTCGCACGGGAATCTTCCACGGGCGTCGCTTGAGACTCAGCTGGCGCCTCCGACCGTGATGCAGCCGACGGCGATGCCGAAGCTGGCGGTCGAGGAAACGGTGGTGGTCGCGCCGGATGTAAAGATCCCGCAGGGAGGCCAGATCGGCGATCCAATGTCGCAGTTTGCGAAGACATTGTCGAATGGACCCGGCGGGCCGGACGGAATCGGGACGGGATGTTGCGGAGGAGTGGGACCGTCAGAGGGGCCGGGATTTGGAACTGGACCGGAGGGGATCTATCCAGCGGGGAAAATGGGCGTGACCGTCCCGCAGCTGATTTACAGCCCAGAGCCAAGTTTCTCGGAAGAGGCGCGCAAGGCGAAATTCCAGGGCATCGTTGAGCTGCTGGTGGTGGTCGGCAAGGATGGGCGAACTTATAACATTCGCGTAGCACAGAGCCTCGGTATGGGACTGGATGAGCAGGCGATCGAGGCGGTGCGGAGGTGGAGATTCCGTCCCGCAACGCTGAATGGGCAGCCCGTGGCGACCCAGATCGCCGTTCAGGTGGATTTTCATTTGTATTGACCGCTTGGACAACAAGACATCGAGTGGCTTCCCATCACGGGCTAAGGATCACTCTTCCGCGCGGGAAAGGGCTCGGCTGACGCCGAGCCCCTCTAAAGCTGATTTACAAGCGTGGCCTGACAGCTGCTTAGCTCTTCTTCACTGCGCGGCGGATGGGCTCGATATTCTCCTGAGCCCGTTCGCGAAGATCATCAGCGAGATCGGCCGCGGCTTTGACGCCGCGGCTGGCTGCGTCGCGCACGGCGTCGCCGGCTTCGCGAACGCGATCTTTGATGTTGTCAGCGGCTTCATCGGCCCAGTCGCCCAGAGCATCTTTGGCGTCTTCATAACCGCGCTGGATATCTTTGCGAAGTTGTTTGCCGGATTTGGGAGCCAGCATGAGGGCGACCAGCGCTCCGACTCCTGCTCCGATAATGAAGAAGGTAACTGCCGTTGCGGTGGTGCCGAGGCTGTCAGAAGATTCATAACGTCCGATGCGCATAAGAAAACCTCTTTCCGATTTTGAAGCGGCGAGCTATGGGTGCATTTCGCGGTCTACGCGGGCGGAGTTCCATGTACCCCTGGTTCAATTCTAATCCAACTTAGCACTCCGGATCGGTAACGCGGAAATTGACCACAAAGGACACGAAGTGCCACGAAGGAAAACGCACTGATGCGCGAGGTGCTTGCCGGCTGCCGTGGTTCCGAAGTGAGGACGCCGCCAGATCGGACCAGTGGTTCCTTTCGTGAGCAGCTCCGTGTAAAATAATCGTTTAGCCGATCATCCCTTGCAGAGGATGGCGGAACCAGTGGCTTGCCCCGCCCTTTGGCGCGCTGCGCTCGCCCAGGGCAGGCTCTTCCGCTGCCTTCAAGAATGCAATCGTACAGGAGAGTTTGAAAAGCGATGTCGATCCCTGCCACCCAGCTGCGTCCCGGCATGATCATCAAACACAACAATGATCTGCACTCCGTTTTCTCGGTCGAGCACCGCACGCCCGGCAACCTGCGAGCGTTTATCCAGGCGAAATTGCGCAATCTGCGCACGGGGGCTATGTTCGAGCACCGTTTCCGCTCGCCCGATCCCATCGAGAAGATCAACGTCGACGAAGTGGAGATGGAATATCTCTATAACGACGGCGATAGTTACTTCTTCATGGACACATCGAATTACGAGCAGACTCACCTCACGAAAGAAACCCTCGGCGATGCCGTCGATTATCTGATTCCCAATCTGCAGATCAAAGTTGAATTCTTTGATGGCAAGGCAGTCGGGATCGAGTTGCCACAGACGGTAGAGTTGACCGTAATCGAAACCGAGCCCGGATTGAAGAGTGCGACAGCGTCAAGCGTGACCAAGCCGGCGAAAACTGAAACGGGGCTCGTGGTGCAGGTGCCGCCGTTCATCAACGAAGGCGAAAAGATCAAGGTCGACACCTCGGAAGGCGCGTATTTGTCGCGGGCGTAGATTCACCACAAAGGACACGAAGTCACACGAAGGAAAAAGATGGTGTTCCTTTGTGTCCTTAGTGGTTCAAGACTGCCTACACATGGCTTCTGCCGAAAAGCCGATTCAAGCCCGCCGTTTCATGGTCCGCGGACGCGTGCAGGGTGTCGGCTTCCGCTGGTTCGTCGAGCGCGAGGCGCACATGCTGGGAATCGCCGGATGGGTCCGAAATAATCACGACGGCAGCGTGGAAGTGCTGGCGCAGGGTACGCGCGACCAACTGCTTGGCCTGCATTCTCGTCTGCGCGAGGGGCCGAGAGCCGCGCGCGTGGATTCTATTGACGTATCGGATGCAACTGCGGTCAACGGTATGAGTTCATTTCGCATTGAAGGAGCGTGGTAATTGCCGACCGCCGAAGCAATGACTGCCGAACAGTTGAAGAAGCTGATCCGCGAGGTACCGGACTTCCCGAAGAAAGGGATTCTCTTCTACGACATCACAACCCTGCTAAAAGATAAGCTCGGTTTCGCCGCGTTGATCGACCGATTGTCGGAGCACTATCTCAATCAGAGGATCGATCTGGTGCTGGGGATGGAAGCGCGAGGTTTTATCTTTGCTCCGGCATTGGCCTATCGGTTAGGCGCAGGGTTTGTTCCGGTTCGCAAAGCGGGCAAGCTTCCCGCGGCAACCGTCAAGTTCGACTACGCGCTGGAGTACGGAACGAATTCGCTGGAGATGCACAAGGACGCGATCAAGCCGGGCCAGCGGGTGTTGATTGTCGATGACTTGCTCGCGACTGGCGGGACGGCGGAGGCCACGGCGAAACTCGCGTCTTCGCTGGGTGCCGAGATTGCGGGGCTGGCGTTCGTTGTCGAACTGGACTTCCTGAAGGGCCGCGAAAAGTTGAGACAATACGACGTCGTGTCGTTGCTGCACTACGACAAATAGCTACGTCGACACGATTCCCTGTGCACCGCGTCTTCTGTGGACTGGGCGACGCCCGCCAGTTACTTCAAGAAATGATTGATGAGCAGCCCGACGCCGGTCCAGAAGGCCCCGCTGGTTACGACAACTAGCGCAATTCCCAAAATGGTCCACCGGTTGAGCGGGTGGCCGAGCGAGTCCTCGTCGAATTCCGGATCATATTCGACCCAGGTTCGAAGCAGCTGTGATTCCGAAGTGCTGTCGTTGGTTGGGGTTGGAGGAAGTTCGTTTGTCCGCGGACGCAGGTTGCGGACGACAATGTGAGGAAACAGACGGGGGGATCTGTTGTTCACGAAGTGGCTCCTTCACCAAAATCAGTGCATTCTAAGTTCCATTCCCTGGCAGCTGGAACCCGCTGAAAAATCGAGGATCGGATTCGAGGAGCCGTACTTTCCACAGCGGACGCGCGCGAAAATCCACAGCCAGTAGGAATGCAGATAGAGAAATTTTACCCTGACCCTTAGAGTGGCTATGAAGAATCTGTAGGGCATTCGTCTCCGGAAGGCATAGCTGCCTGATTTATGAGAAAGTGTGATCCTGCCTTCACGTTTCTGATAGTAATAACTTCGATTCCTTGGTCAAGTAGCCCTTGCGGTGGAACCAGTCTTCCATTGCCTCAGCGAGTTGATCGAGTGGGACGTTGGTTCCAATTTCCATCTTTCCGTCTGCAGTCGGCAGCGTGTCGTCAAAGACGCTGGCATTGGTGAAATTGCGCATCGAGAAGCTGTCGAGCCACTTCAGGGGGCAGGGGAGTTTCCGGCCGTCGTGCTCATATTCGACGCGAATCTTGCGGGCGAACATGAAGTGATTTAACCATACGACGTACTCGCGCCGGTGATTCGTCTCTTAAGTTTTGCCTACAATATGTGGGTGGGCTCCAGGGAGGAACGTATGATCGTCGGGCTTGTCTGGTGGATTGTGGTCGGTCTGGTTGCCGGATGGGCGGCAGGCAAGATCATGAAGGGAAGCGGCTATGGCCCGCTCATGGATATAGTCCTTGGAATCGTCGGGGCGGTCATCGGCGGATTCCTTTTAGGATTGGTCGGGATTCATAGCAGCGGCCTGATTGGCAGCATAGTCGTGGCCATCTTTGGCGCTGTTTTTCTCATCTGGCTGTCGCACCGT